>JBEKBO010000008.1:0-73880 GCA_050015355.1 Candidatus Korobacteraceae bacterium
TCCACCATTACGAGTTCGTCCACCAAGTCCTGATGCAAAAGGCTGAGCCCGATGGTGGCCCCTCCGGCATATGGCTCGATGAAGATTTTTGGACGCTCCACCCTTACAAAGGAACGGAGCATAGGCAAAAGCCAAGCCTTGCCACCGGGATAGCGGAGGATGACGATCCTGTCCATACGAGTCAGGTCTTGAAAGGTAATCGGCGCAAACCGCCCATGGGTGGTTCGGTTACTCGTAACATCGCCAGCGCCTACCTTGGGCCGCCCCCCAAGCTTCCCGTTCTGTCTCGCGGTTCGCTTCTTTCGCTCGCTAGTCTGACTTCCAAGTGCTGCTGCGGCTTCTCGAATGTCCATTCGCAGACCATAACCCAACGATGGGTTCGCGACTATTGACTTCGGAGGTACGGCACTCCGTCATGGCGGGGAGCCAATAAAAGGTTGATCAGGTCATGAAACAGCAGCTTGGGGGCGAGAGTCCAGCAGCCTGATGATTCAAATGCATCCGCTCGATTTTTCGAGCGAAACTTTTAGGCCACCTCCTCGCACGGTGGCAGCTTGACTCTCCCATTTCCGTAATGCTGACCCCACAGGAACTCGACACCGTCCATAAATTCATCGGGTTGGTCACTGGCGACCGATCCTGCCTGAGCGACCGCCAACGCCGGTGGCTGGACACTCACAAGGACTCGCTCGCCGCGCTCCACGTCACCGGGCGCTTGTCCAATCAATACCATTGGGCGGTCGCCACGTGGGGCCGTCGCCCACAAATACCTCCCGAGCGGGTGGTCGGAGGAGGACGAACTATGAAAAAGCTATTCGTCTTCTTCTGGGTGGGTTCTGCAAACTTTTGCTCCTAACTATACCTTCCATACATCTCAAGCCGACCCGGAATTGAAGAGGGCCGCCGCGAGCTACAGGCTGGAGCGCAAGTGCAGCCCCAGTCCAACCGATTCCATAGAAGACTGGCTCACGGAACTCGGGTTGCTCCGGCTTCGCGGCGACGGCGGGTGAAAAACAAATCGGGCGATTTGGCGGATGCTCTATATACTTCATGCAGCCGCCAATGACAAAGCATCCGCACATCCCCGAACTCAAGGAACCGGAGGTTCCAAAGCAGTCCGAGATTTATGTGTTCGACCGGGATGCCATCGCGGCGTACTACAAGAGCATGCCGCTTGCGGACGGCAGGAACCGCATCGGGCAGTATCGAGCAGTTTTGCCCAAGCTTGAGCCCCCGGTCCCCGTTGGCAGCTTCTACATGTACGATGACGCCGAAGGCAATTGGTTGGTGTGCCAATTAGTTGGTAGAGGGCGGGGATGGCAAGAAGACGAGATTGCCCGCTATGGGCCGGGCAAGAAGGTAGCCGCCCTCGAACATCTCAACAGGCTGGTTGCCCCCGGGCGCGCAGGAAGGAACAGGACCGCCATGGCCAAGAAAACAGACCGTGACACGTCACGCTCAGTCACTCCCGTGACGGTGGCCGGTACCGCCGCTGTAGCCCTATCGCCCTTCACCTTGGATGAAAACATAAAGATTTTCTTCGCCGGAAAGCCTGCGAAAACGGAGCGTGACATGTCACGCTCCATTTTTTTGGTGGGGACTCCGTATCAGTATGCCGGGCTGGACGACAAGACGTTCACCAAGACGCTCGTCGGGTTCGTCGAGCAGGGGAAAAAACAAGCCGAAGAACTTGGCTCAACGCTCTACTATAAGATTCTGCCCGGGCTGCAAGATGCGCGCCGCCGCTTCGATGAACATAAACGCGAACCCCAATACCGGCTGAACGGTTGTCCCGGGATCGAAGCTTTCACCCGCAAGCTCGGGCTCAAGCCTGCGACGGTTCGCAAATGGCGGCAACGGGAAAAAGAGCGACTGTTCAATGCGGAAGTAAAGCTGCTTCTCGGCAAAGAGGAAAAACGACATACATCGAAGGCGGCCCGTCCGCTGCCGCGCCCGGAAAGCGAAACCGAGAAAGGCATATTGGCCGAGCAATGCCTCAGGATGACCAATTTGCTGCTTGGGCCTTCCGTTGAGCCACTTGCCGAGAGAGTCAAGAAGGCCATCCGCATGGCGGAATCCGTCATGGAAGCGGTGGCGGGCGGTTCTTATACAAACATCACTAGCGTAGAAGCCGAGAGATTTGCCGCTGCCAACAGAGCGAAGCCCACGCTGAAAATGTGGCGGGAGCACAATCTGTCCGCCGGGACATTCAAGCGCAAGTACTACGACGACGCAGCGGGATACTTCGTAGATCGGTACAAGCACGCATTTGAAAGCAGCCCGTTCAAAAAAGTGCTGGGCCTCGTTGGCAACCCGGACCACGCGGACGACCTTGCGGCGATGGCGGCCACGCTGCGCGCAGCGGCGGAAAACCTTGCGCTGCTGGCGGATGTAATGGAGCCGGAGCTGAACTCTGCCAACGCGGCAAAGCCAGAGCAAGGCGTTAACCCCGGAACGTAGGTCAGAGATTGCCAAACAGGCGATCGCTGCCCGTGAGGGAAGGCGCAAGACGTACCCCCCGATCATTTCGACCGGGGGCTCATCTAACACCTACAATCAGTCCCAACCCGCATCCGCTTTTCCACTCTGCAAAAGCTCTTCGCTTTTCATCGCAGCTAGATAATGTTCAACGGAATGCATGTCCCTATGCCCCATCTGGTCTCTCAGTTCCGGTAGCTCATAGCCGCTACGTAGACGGTTTGTTGCATACGTTGAGCGGAAGTTTTTAGGCATGAACTTTGCCACGTCTACCCCCGCCCTACGAGCGATGCCCTTGCAACTATCCCACAACTTCGTATTGATACGCCCCGTGAAAGTTGGGAAGCAAAGATTTGAGTTCGCCAGTTTGCGTTTGAGTTGCCCTTGCAGTAGTGCCAGTAAATCGGCGGGAATAGCGACATCACGGATTGACCACTTCTTAGGAACGAAATCTACAACCTTGTCGCCGTCCTTCACTTGCTTTCTGCGGATGTGAATGACGTGTGCAGCGAAGTCAACGTCTGCCCATTCGAGATGTGAAATTTCCTTAAGTCTCAACCCACATTTTAATGCCAGAGTCCAGATAACCAGCTTTGTGCCTTTGCAGCAGGCAAGGTATTTGTCCCGCTCATCTTTGTTGTAGGTCGTCACGGTCGGTTTGCGGTTTAGAATATCGCTGAAGTCAGACTTCTTAACTGGCCCCTGCCCCGCCTGAAGATTAAGCACGGTCTTAACCATTTTATTCAGGCGAATGCATTTCCAAACGGCGGTATATTCATCACAGCCCGTGCTCTCAACAAACTTTTTGAAGGCGAACACGTGCGCACGGTCAAGTTGGTCAACGTATGTCTTCCTCGTTTTTGCTGTCTGGTTCCACGTCTCAAACTGCCGTAGGTTTTGCACGTAGGTCGCAACCGTGTTCCCCCGCCCCGTCAGTTCACTCAAAAATTTATCAATTGCCTCTGCGATTGTGAGCCGGACGTTTTCGTGCGGGTCTTCAACTTTGAGTCCTTCTGACAGGCTCTTCAGGAAGAGTTCTTTTTGCGCCTTCTCTCGCAACGCCTGAGGCAGGGACGCAATGTAATCGCTGTAGCGCTTGCGTCCGCTCTCACGCCACACCAGAAGGAACTTCCCTTCCCGCATGTCCCGCATGTAAAGCCCCTTTGCATTGGGACGCTGTTTTGGAATATCGACGGGCTTGCTCGTCCATCCGCCGTCCGCTGTTTTGAGTCTTTCGATTATGGATACTTTCAGGTTTGCCATTGTCCGACCTCTGATTCGCTAATACTGCGCATCTCGGAAAGTCAGCAAATATCCACGGCGGGAAATGGATACAAAGTGGATACAAGCCTTTGAGCTACGCCGTATGTTCTTTGGAATCAACAACTAGGAAGGAAATGGTAGCGCTACCGGGAATCGAACCCGGGTTTGAAGATTGAGAATCTTCCGTCCTAACCCCTAGACGATAGCGCCGTTCACCACACCTGAATCATAGTAGCAAAACCGCATCAGAGCGCCAAGTCATCTGGCAGTGCTTCCCTGCCGGGCCCTTATTAACCTCCTCCAGATATTCTCGCCCTTTTCCATACTCTTCGCCGGAGCGATTCCGGCAGCGCATCCAGGATGGACAGATTTCGTTGGCTGTCATTTTGACGATGGCCGGCATCGTAGAAATCAGACAGCATGCTCCAGCACTATTCGGACAATCTTGGACGCGGTGTGAAAGTGAACACTGCCAATCGGCAAGCCGCCAATCGAAACTCCATAAACAATCAACTGCTCTGCTCGGTTTTTTTCGCGGGCTTGATGATCGCAGGCGCGGTGTTGCCTGCTCGCGGGCAGGATCAGGCGACGCCGCTCTCGCCCACCCAGGGGATCGGCACTTACGAAGGCCAGCCGGTTTCCGCGGTTGAAATCGTCGGCCAACCGGACATCGCGGTGTCTCAGCTCGAACCGCTGATTCGGCAAAGAGCCGGGCAGACGTTTTCGCAGCAGCAGGTCGAGGCCAGCATTTCCGCTTTGAAGAGCGACGGCAAATTTCAGGATGTGCAACTCCAGCTGCGGCCCGAGGCCAGCGGCGTGCGCGTGCGCTTTGTGCTTCAACCCGCGCTTTATTTTGGAGTTTACGAATTTCCGGGAGCGATTCGCTCTTTCCCCTATTCGCGCCTGCTCCAGATTTCCAACTACCAGAGCCAGGAGCCATATTCGGCGTTTGACCTGCAGCAGGCTGAAGTGAACCTGACGAAATTTTTCCAGCGAGCGGGTTTTTTCCAAGCCGCCGTACACGCGCAGCCGCAGTCCGACCCGGCAAACGGGCTGGTCAATGTAGATTTTCAGACGGATCTGAAGAGGCGCGCAAAGATTGGCGAAATCATGATCGAAGGAGTCTCGCCGGAGGAAACCGCGAAGCTCCAGAAGAGCTTACGGTCGGTGATGGCGCGGCTGCGTGGCTCCTATCTCAAGAACGGCACGACCTACACCTCCAAGAAACTGCAAACGGCCACCAGTTATCTGCAACGGGAGCTCGCAAAGGACCGTCGTCTCATGGCACAAGTGAAGCTGGTGAGTGCGAACTACCATCGGGAGACGAACCTCGCGGATGTCACGTTTCAGGCCACGCCCGGACCCGAGACGAGCGTAACAACTACGGGCGCTCACCTCTGGAGTTGGACGCGCAAGAAGCTCATCCCGATTTACCAGGAAAACGTGTTTAACAGTGAGCTGATCGATGAGGGTCAGCGCAATCTGACATCTTATTTCCAGTCGAAAGGCTACTTCGATGCGAAGGTCACGACCGAAGTCAACCGTCAGCCCAACGACATCAGCCTCATCTATCGCATCGACCGGGGGCCGAGGCACAAAGTCGAAAACATCACTGTTTCCGGCAACCGGCATTTTTCCGATAAAGACTTGCTTTCGAGCGCCGCCGTCAGCAAGGGAAGGCTGCTTTCGCATGGCAAGTACAGCGCGCAATTGTTGCGCCAGACAGTCAACTCCATCACCAACCTTTATCGCGCCGCCGGCTACAGCCAGGCGAAGGTCGTTCCGCGGGTTACGAAATCCAATGGAAATCTCATCATCGCCCTGATCGTGCAAGAGGGGCTGCGCGATACCGTCGAAACTTTGCAATTGCAGGGAAACACGACGGTACCGCTGAGCCAACTGGCGCCTAAAGGCCTTCAACTCGCGCCCGGCAAAGCTTACTCTCAGCAACTGCTGCGGCAGGATCGCAACAACATCATGGCCCGCTATCTGACGCTCGGATACCTGACGGCAAACTTCCGCGCCACCGTCAAGCCGGTCGATCACGATCCGCACCGGCTCGCCGTGACCTACGCAATCTACGAAGGGCCAAAAGTGGACACCTCCCAGATCATCATCGTCGGACGGCAGCACACCAAGCCGTCTCTCATCAGAAAAACCGCGGACATCAAGATCAACCGCCCGCTTAGCCAGGAGGATTTGCTTTTCGCCGAATCGCGTCTTTACGCGCTTGATCCTTTCGACTGGGCTGAAGTCAACCTGCGCCGGCCCATCACTACGCAGTCCAAGGAAGAGGTCACGATTAAGGTGCACGAATCCAAGCGAAACACGATTACGATGGGCTTTGGTTTTGAAGTGATTAATCGCGGCGGCAGCGTACCGAGCGGCACCGTGGCTGTGCCGGGACTTCCGCCCGTGGGCCTCCCCTCGAGCTTCCGGACGAGCGAGAAGACGTTTTACGGCCCACGCGGCTCCATCGAATACACGCGCCACAATCTGCGCGGCATGGCCGAAAGCTTCACTGCCTCCGGGCTGGCAGGCCGTCTCGATCAGCGTGGCTCGCTGACCTACAGGATGCCTCGCTTCAGGGACAGCAGTTGGAACGCGAGCATCACCGGCTCCGGTGAGAACAATGCGGAGAACCCGATCTTCAGCGCGCAAACCGGGCAGTCCGGGGTGCAGTTTCAGAAGCCGCTCGACGCTAAGCGCACCAAGAACGTTATTCTCCGCTACGGCTTCCAGTACACATCGCTGAGCAGGCTGTTGATCCCGGGACTGGTGCCGCCGCAGGATCAGCAGTACCATCTTTCAAACTTGGGAGCGGCCTACACCCGCGACACGCGCGACAGCCCCCTGGACGCTCATCATGGCATATATCAGAGCTTCGATATCACGTTCAATACTAGTGTGCTCGGCTCCAGCGCCGACTTCGCGCGTTTTCTCGGTCAAGTCTCGTACTACAAGAAACTGGGACACAACATTGTCTGGGCGAGCAGTATACGGCTCGGACTTGAGCAGCCATTCAACGGCAGCTTCGTGCCTCTGAGTGAGCAGTTTTTCACCGGAGGCGGCAGCACTCTTCGCGGATTCCCGCTGAATGGCGCGGGACCGCAGCGTGAGCTTCCGGCTTGCGGCGATCCGTCAAATCCAGCGACATGCACGCAGATCACGGTTCCGTTCGGCGGCAATCAGTTGTTCCTGCTCAATACGGAATTTCGCATCCCGCTGCCCATCGATTTTCCGGCGCCGATCCACAAGAATCTGGGTGTCGCGATCTTTTATGATGGAGGCAATGCCTTTACCCGGATTGGCTTCCACCACATCGATTTCGGCCAATGCACAACGAACATCGTCTCCAGCGGATCAACCTCTACCGCGCCGATCGCTGCGATCAGCAACTGTTTCACCAGTTCGGTCGGCGCCGGATTGCGCTACTCCACTCCCGTCGGTCCCATACGCATCGACATCGGTCACAACTTGAACGGGATACCCGGAATCAAATCAACCGAGCTATTCATCACGCTGGGCCAGGCTTTCTAGACCAGATTAGCGAAAGGTGTATCCGCCAAAGCAGCCGGGCGCATTTGCCCGGCGGTGATGGTGCAGCACACGTTAATTTCTAAACCGCTCTAGGAGAGTTCGCGGCAATGTACTCATCTCTGTGCTGTGTCGAGTTCCATAAAACGGGAGTTCCGGCACGCAGCTTCGTACGGGAGTGGCAGTGAATTGGAAAAGAGCCGCGGCCTGGAGCGCAATCGCGCTGTTGGCCCTCGTCGTGTCGTCCATTGCAGCCACTGTCGTGCTATTGCATTCTCAGGCTTTCCAGCTTTATCTGCTCGGAAAAGCTCAGCAGACTGCCAGCGAGTCTCTTAACACTCCGGTCCGGATACAGAATCTTGCCCTGCACTTTTCGCCGCTTTCGGCCGATCTCTACGGCGTGACCGTTCGCGGAACGGAACCCCAAACAGAGCCTCCGCTGTTGACCGTCGATCACCTCAAGACCGGCATCAAGATCGTTTCCCTGATTAGGCGCGAGTGGAACTTGAACGACATTGAGATCGATCGCCCCGTCGCGCACCTCCTCGTAAACCAGCAGGGCGAGACCAATCTTCCGGCGCGGCAAAGCAGCGCTACGTCGCAGACGAACGTCTTCGGTCTGGCGATTCAGCATGCGCGGCTTGATCGCGGCGAGCTCTATTACAACGACAAGAAAAGCATTATCAATGCCGACCTTCACGACGTGACATTCCGTTCGGCTTACGACGGCGCCCAAGGCGGACACTACAAGGGCACGCTCAGCTATCGCGACGGATACCTCGTCTACAACAATTTCGCGCCCATGCCGCACAACCTCGAAGGCGGCTTTGACGCCACGCGCTCCGCTCTCACCCTGAATCCCGCGACGCTTTCGCTCGCCGGCTCCCAGTTCCACTTACAAGCAACGGTGCGGAACTACAGCAGCCCCGTTGTTGACCTGAAGTACGATTCGACGATCGAAACCGGGGAGCTTCGCCGCATTCTGCAAAATCCGGATTTGCCCGCAGGCGTCGTGCGGCTTGCCGGTTCGGCTCACTATGCCTATGTGCCGAATCGTTCGCTGATCGAGAGCCTTTCCGCTGAAGGAGAAATCAGCAGCCGTTCGCTGCTGGTGCAGACCTCCGCCACGCGATCTGAAGTGCGTGACGCCAACAGCCGCTTTCGGCTTCGCGACGGCGATTTGAGTCTTCCCGAAATACGCTTGTACGTGCTTGGCGGCGAGTTCCAAGGCGAGGCCTCCATTCAGGATCTCGCCAGCAGGCAGCGGGGACAAATCGGCGGATCTTTGCGCGGCGTCTCCCTCGAAGGCTTGCAGGCGATGATTAAATTCGCGGCGCTCGACCAAATCTGGTTCGGCGGCGTAATCGATGCCGATACCAAGGCAAGCTGGATTGGCAACATACGGAATCTCGTCGCCGATGCGGACGCAACCATACGCTCATCGGTCGCTTCACGCAGCACAATGCCGGCCGCAGCGTCACCGCCTGTCCCGCTCGATGGCGTAATTCACGCGCGGTATTCGGCAAAAACTAAAGAGATATCCTTGACCCGGAGTTCGCTACGCACTCCGCAAACCACTCTCGCCCTGGACGGCATGATCGGCGGCCGCTCCAGCCTCCAAGTCGGGCTTCAAGCCAATGCCCTACAGGAAGTGGAAACGCTGGCGAGGATATTTCGCGCCGTTCCTCCGGGGGAGCAGATTCAGCCGCTGGGACTCTCTGGGACGGCTCTGTTCCGCGGCAACATTCGCGGCACGCTTCAGGACCCGCAATTGAGCGGGCAGCTCACGGCTCGTGATCTCCGCGTCAAGGGCAGCCAATTCCGCTTGCTGCGAGCCGACATCAACGCCAGCCCCAGCCAGGTAAGCTTTCAAAACGGTGAATTGGACCCCTTGCCCGGCGGCAAGCTAACCTTCGACGTGCGCGCGGCGTTGCATCGGTGGTCCTATGGTCCGGACAATTCCCTCGCGATTTCCGCGCACGCCTCGCAGTTATCGGTCGCGGATCTTGCCCATGCGGCGGGAGTGCAGCTTCCCGTCACGGGAATCCTCAATGCGGATGTCGTCGTGAAAGGTTCGCAGGCAAGTCCGATTGGGAATGGCAAGCTGTCGCTGACGCGGGCAAGGGTCGCGGGCGAACCGGTTCAGTCGCTCGATGCGCAGTTTGAGGGCACCGGCGAAGCCGTCAACGCTTCTATCGAATTGCGCGCCCCGATTGGAGCCGCCGATGGCAAACTCACCTACTATCCCAGGCGGCAGGGTTATCAATTCGCGCTGCAAGCACCGCATCTGCTCCTCGATCAGTTGCGCGCACCACGCACAAAAAGTTTGAAAATCTCAGGTCAACTCAGCATTTCAGCCAGCGGAAGTGGAACATTCCAAAATCCCGAACTGCAAGCCAACGCCAGCATAGCGGAGCTGCAAGTGCAGGGGCAGACCATCCGCGGCCTGAAGCTTGACGCCTCGGCCGCTAACCATGAGGCGCAATTCACCCTCGAATCGCAGGTGGCGGATACTTCCATTCGCGCCCAAGGCAAGGTCGCGCTGAAAGACAACTACTACGCCGTCGCGCAGCTCGACACGCAAGGCATTCCGCTGCAACCTCTGTTTGCCGCTTACCTGCCGGCGCACGCGCCTGGCATAAACGGCCACACTGAATTGCACGCCACCCTGCGTGGTCCGCTCAAGGACCGGCAGCACCTCGAAGCCCACCTGAACATTCCCGTGTTTCAGGTCAGCTACGAGAGCATCCAGTTTGCCGCCGTCGCTCCCATTCGCGCTGACTATGCAAATGGCGTCGTCACGCTCCAGCCTGCCGAAATCAAAGGCACCGGCACCGACCTGCGATTGCAGGGAGATGTGCCTCTCGCCGGTAGTGCTCCGGCCTCGCTCAACCTCTTTGGCAGCGCGGATCTACGGCTATTACAGATTTTCGAGCCTGATCTCGATAGCCAAGGCCAGCTTCAGTTTGACATTCGTTCGCGAGGCGACAAGTCTAATCCGAATGTGCAGGGCCAAATCCACATCGTCGATGCGGGGCTGCTGCCCTCCGGCGCGCCGTCCGGCTTGCAGCATGCCAACGGAGTGCTCACTTTGCAGAACAAACGGCTCGATATTACGCAATTCCAGGGACAATTTGGCGGCGGCACGGTGACGGCGCGCGGCGGAATCGTCTACGGACAGAACATTCAGTTCGATCTTGCGGCGGCGGTCAACGAAGCGCAGATCGTCTACCAAGGCCTACGCATCTCTCTGGACGGCAACCTGGCGCTAACGGGAACATCGCAAGCGGCTGTGCTGAGTGGCCGGGTGAACGTTGAACGCGTTTCGGCTGCGCCTGATTTCGATCTCAGCAATCTCTTGGGGGCAGGAACTGGAGGCGAAGTATCGGCGCCGCCGGGAACGGGATTCACTCAGGATGTAAAGCTGAACGTGGGCGTGCAAACCACGTCACAAGTGAACTTGGCCAGCAGAACCTTGAGCATAAAGGGAGACGCAAATCTCCGCGCAACCGGCACTCTGGCGGACCCGGTGATTCTCGGGCGCATCAACATCACTGGCGGAGACGTTATCGCCTTCGGGAACCGCTATGTCATGCAGCCGGGTACGCTGGATTTCATCAACCCGGTGCAAACCGAACCCGTGGTCAATCTTGCGGCCACCACGTCGATCAACCAGTACAACATAAGCTTGCGTTTGCAAGGCCCCTTGGAGCGGTTGCGCACAACCTATTCCTCCGATCCCGCGCTTCCGCCCGTCGACATTATCAACCTCCTGGCATTCGGACAGACCACCGAGGCCGCCGGCGCCAACCCCACGCCCGGAAATCTCGGCGCGGAATCAGTGCTCGCCTCGAGCGTCAGCAGCAAACTCACCAGCCAGGTACAAAACATCGCCGGCATTTCGCGCCTGTCCATTGATCCGGTATTGGGCGGCACGGGCAACGGCACGCAGCAGAATCCGGGGGCCCACGTCACCGTGCAACAGCGGGTCACCAGCAATCTGTTCGTCACCTTTGCCAGCGATGTGACGTCGACCCAGAACCAGATTATCCAGGTGGAGTATCACTTCTCGCCGCGCTGGTCCTTCAGCGGGGTGCGCGATCAGAATGGCGGTTTCGGCTTCGACTTTCGCCTGCACAAGGAATACTGAAGATCCCCTGGACAAAAGTTACCGCTTGTTTGTGAGATCGTCTTTCAGCCACGCGTGGAACATGCCAAAGGCGACCTTCGCCTTGTCCTTGCTGATCTGCTGTGCCAGGTCGAGCAATTCCGGAGAATCCTCGTCCTCCCGCTGGCTGCGAACCACCCACGGCTCCGGCTGACGCACCCCGTTTACATCCATTTTCAGTTGGCCGAAGCAGCGAGCCAGCACCCGCTTGAAATGCACCGCATCTTCAGCCCACGCCATTGTGTGTACGAACGCGCCCTTGCCTTCCTTCAGCATTTCGCAACCGGGCTGTGGTTTCACTTCGACAAGTCCGACCCAAATTTGTTTGTTCATGGCTGTTTCACCAGCGGCAGTGCAATCATGGCATCTGCCGGGGCCTTGCCCATCATAGCCATGGATTAAGGCCGCGAAGCAATCTTTGTACTGGTTCTCGCCTATTTGGATCCACCAGCAATCAGCCAGCCGATTTCGCACTCAACCCATGGCCGCATTTGCCGGCGGCCGAACTCTCGTCACAAGATTCTTGCGGACACCCCGTATCAATTTAGGTTCCATCTTTTTTGTCCGCGGCTCACCAAAAGTCGGGCGAACCATTTATAGTTATATACAGATCATGGTGGTTTGTAGAATTTGAGCTTCCCCCGGCCAGGGCAGAATTTGTATAAAGGAGTTTGCATTCATATGCCACGAGCCAAAAAGACATCTAATTCGTCCACTGCGAAAAAGAATTCCGGCGCCAAAAAGGCTCCCGTCGCCCCGTCGCCAGACGTTAATCCAGGCACGATCTCGGTCGCGCCGCCGGTCACGGAGGAGCAGGTGCGCCTGCGCGCTTACGAGCTGTTCTTGCAGCGGGGTGGATTCTGGGGCAATCCGGAGCAGGATTGGTTTCAAGCGGAGGCCGAGGTTCGCGCCCGCCGTGTCGCATAAACAGCACTTCGAGCAACCGATTTGAGCCAAATACTTTTGATCGACGATAACGCCACCCAACTGGGGGTGCGAGAGGCTATTTTGCGAGCTTCCGGCTTCGCCGTCGCCATCGCCACCAGCGCGGAGAGCGCCCTCGCTCTGCTTCATTCGGCGCCCCGCCAATTTGGCCTTGTCATCAGCGACCACTTCCTCACCGGAGCCACGGGAGTCGACATTGTTCGCCAGGTGCGCACGTTTCTTCCCCAAATTCCTATCGTTATCATCAGCGGCATGCCCGGTCTTGAACCGGAGTACGAGGGGTTGAACGTCATCGTGCGCCAAAAGCCTATTCCGCCTCCCGAACTCATCGCACTGGTTCAAACCCAACTCCCTGCCGCCTGAGAGCGCCAGTGGATCTGTCCTGGAGAAAAAAATGGCCCGCCTTGCGGCGAGCCTTATCAGGAGATTTTTGCCTTTGGCTATTCCCGTTATTGGGAATTCGCCGAAGCTTAGTTTAGCGGATTAAGGTTAATCTTTTAGCACACTTTATTCAAAACCTTCCAACTCTTTTTGCTGGTTCGGCTTCTTAGAACTGGACGCGTCAAAGCGGTTCCAGATCGCATGGTGGATGCGTTCTATCCATCCACAATCGAGAGCAGTTGCTCTAGTTTACGCTTTCTGAAACAATATAACATCACGGCTGCCGTTGCCGCCCTGTTCTCATGCCCAAAATCGGAAGCTACTGTCTTTTATTGGCGCTGACTCTGAGCGCCTATACCTTTGCCGCTGGGATTGTCGCTGTTTTCCGCCGCGATGAGAGACTCGCCGAGACTGCGCGCCGCGCCGGAGTTGCCATTTTTATGGCGGTCACCGCGGCCTCACTCGCCCTGGTTTTTTCGGCTTTCCGCGATGACTTCTCGCTGGCGTACATCCTCCACCACAGCAATCGCGATCTCCCCGTGCAGTACAAGTTCGCCGCGCTTTGGTCAGGCCAGGAAGGCTCGTTGCTGTTCTGGTGCTGGCTGCTGTCCACCTACGGACTGGTCTTGCGCCTTCGGCACAAGGTCGATACCCGCCTGGTGGCGCATGCTTCCATTATTATTGCGGCCGTCCAGGTTTTCTTCCTGCTGCTGGTGAACTTCGCCGCTCATCCCTTCGCGCTGGTCGCCGGCACCATTCCTCCGGATGGCAATGGACTCAACCCGCTGTTGCAGTATCCGGAGATGGTGATTCATCCGCCCATGCTGTATCTCGGCTACGTGGGCATGACCGTGCCGTTTGCCTTCGCGCTGGCGGCGCTCATCATCAAGTACCCCGGCGAGAAATGGATTCACATTACCCGCCGCTGGACGATGGTCGGCTGGGCATTTTTGACCTGTGGAGTTTTTCTTGGAGCGCACTGGGCTTACGCGGTGCTCGGCTGGGGCGGATATTGGGGATGGGACCCGGTGGAGAACGCTTCCATTCTTCCCTGGCTCACCGCCACGGCGTTCCTGCATTCGGTCATGATGCAAGAGAAGCGCGGCATGATGAAGGTCTGGAACATGTGGCTCATTTTCGCCACCTTCCTGCTTTCGATTTTTGGCACTTTCCTGACGCGCTCCGGCGTGGTCAGCTCGGTGCATGCGTTCGCGCAATCGGGAATCGGCCCGTGGTTCGTGGCTTTTCTGTCGCTCACTTTCGGCGTGTGCATGTTTTTTTTCGTGCGCAACCGATCGCACCTCCAGAGCGAGCACCAGCTCGAGTCGCTGGTATCGCGCGAATCCAGCTTCCTGTTCAACAACGTGCTGCTGCTGGTTTCCTGCTTCACCGTGTTGTGGGGCACCTTGTTCCCGGTCTTGTCGGAATGGGTTCAGGGCACGAAGGTCACTGTCGGACCGCCGTTCTTTAACAAGGTCAATGTTCCCATCGCCATGGTCCTGCTTGTGCTCACCGGAATCGGCCCCCTGCTGGCTTGGCGCAAGACATCGCTTGAGAGTCTGAAAAAGAATTTCCTGATCCCGACCATCCTCGCCATCGTCACGGCTGCCGCGCTGATCGTCGGCGGCATGCGGCCATGGCAGGACGTTTCTTATTTCTATTCGCTGATGGCGATCTCGCTTTCCGTGCTCGTCGCGTCCACCATCTTCAGCGAATTCTGGCGGGGCGGCCGGGTGATTGCCGGCAAGAGCGGGACGAACATTCTTGCCGGAATGGTGCAGCTCACGCGCCGTAATACTCGCCGCTATGGTGGGTACATCGTGCATCTCGGCGTCGTCATTGTGATCGTGGGATTCGCCGGGGCTGCGTTTAATCAAGATAAAGAGCAGGAACTGGGATACGGCGACCGCATGCAGATTGGGCCTTATACGCTTATCTGCCGCTCCTACACCCAGGATGATCGCCCTAATTACAGCAGCGAGTGGGCGATCCTCGATGTCCAGAAGAACGGCAAACAGATCAGGACGATGTATCCCGAGCGCCGTTTCTACAAAGCAAGCGAGCAGACGGCGACGATCGTTGCCAACTACTCGACCATTCGCGAAGACCTGTATCTCGTCTATGCCGGGCAGAATCCGGATACTCACCGGCCGATCATCAAGGCGCATCTGAATCCGCTTGTGTCCTGGATCTGGTCGGGAGCACACATTCTGCTGATCGGAACCATCATTGCGCTGTTCCCGAGTGTGAAGGCCGCCAAGATGGCTGCGACCGCACCCGAGCGCGAGCGCGCCCTGGCCGAGGTTACCCACACGGGTGAATCGGTGGGGGCAGGAGACTGAACAAGGATGCTAGTCACACCCGAGCGCACGTGCAGGCGGGGGACTGAACGGAAATGCTGACTACACGGCATGAATTCAATCTGTATGGATGGATTCGCCCGGCGGCACGGAGAGCGATTCTCGCCTCCGCGTTATTCGTGGCCATCGTGGCAACCATGGGCGCCGGCGATGCCGATGCGCGTTTCAATCGCCTCGGCCACGCGCTCATGTGCATGTGCGGCTGCAACCAGGTGCTCATCGAGTGCAATCACGTCGGCTGCACTTACTCCGATCGCATGCGCCGGGAGCTTATGGCCGGCATCGAGCGCGGCGACAGCGACAATCTTGTGCTGCAAAGTTTTGTCCAGAAGTACGGCAACACGGTGCTCTCGGCGCCGACGGCCACGGGCTTCAACCGCATTGCCTGGATCATGCCTTTCGTGATCTTTACGCTGGCCGTGGCAGGCGTTGTGGCTCTGGTGCGTGCCTGGAAGTCGCGCCAGGCGCCGGCGGTCGCCCATGGCAATGCGACGGCCGAGCAGTTCGACGCCTTCCGTGAACGCGCCCGCAAGGAGACGGAATTTTGATCTTAGCCATGTTTTTGCAAGCCGCGGCGCAGCCCGCAACGAACGACGCAACGCAGTCGATGATCGTCTTCTTCGGCTGCATCATTTTTACGCTGCTGCTGGTCTTCTACATTTTCGTTCCGGTGCGCGTCGAAAGCGGCGAGGAGAAGACTCGCCTGGCCTATCTCTACGAGCGCAAGGAAGTGATCTACGAGAACCTCCGCGACCTCAGCTTCGAATACAAGGCGGGCAAGCTTGGCGATGCGGATTTCCAGAGCGTGCGCAACTCGATGGAGGAGGAAGCCGCCGCCGTGCTCGCCGAAATCGACCAACTCGAGAACGCCGCCAGCCGCACTCGCCGCGCCTCCCTTCCTAATCGTCCAGACAAGAATGGGGTACGGGCGTGAAACGTCTTCTTCTGCTCTCCCTTGCGGTTTTCTCCGTGGCTTTATTGGCGCGCGAAACCGCATTCGCCCAGGCCATCACCGGAGTGGTCACCAACGGCACCAGCGGCAAGCCGGCTGGCGGCATTGAAGTTGTACTAGTCGATCCCATGCAAGGGATGTCCGAGTTGGTCAAGACCACGACTGACCCGCAGGGAAAGTTTTCGCTCCAGGCCGGCGCTGCTCAGGGGCCGCGATTGGTGCGTGCCAGCCGCGATGGCGTCAACTATTTCCGCATGGCGCCTCCCGGAACTAACAACGTCGCCATCGAGGTCTACGACGCCGCCAAAAGAGTCGACCACATCGAGGGCACGGCGAACGTAATACGCATCCAGGCGGACGGCTCTACCCTTCAGGTTGTGGAACTGTTCGCGGTGAAGAACGCTTCCTCGCCGCCAAGGACTCTGACCGCCGACCCCGGATTCGAAGTGGCGATACCGGAGGGTGCGCAACTCAGCGGCGCCGATGCACAGGGCCCGAACGGCCAGCCGATCTCGATTTCTCCACAGCAGCTCGCGCCAAAGGGCCACTACTCGTTGCCTTATCCGCTCAAGCCCGGCGAGACCCGTTTCCAGGTCGCCTACGAACTGCCTTACCATGGCGAGGCCACATTCTCACCCACTCTGCTGCACTCGTGGAATCACCTGGTTCTCGTCCTTCCTCCAACGATTGTCTGGAAACCAAAGAATGCGGCTCTTTTCCAGCACATGGAAGATCAGCCGGCCGGCGAGGGCAATGTCCAGGTTGCAAGCCGCGTCAAGCCGGGCCAGGACCTATCGTTCTGCATCTCCGGGACCGGCAGTTTCCCAAGTCCCGAAGAAGCAGCGCAATCAGGCCCCCCGAGCAATCGCGACAGCCGTCCAGGCGGAGGATTGGGGCCGCCTATCGATGCGCCTGACGCGCTCGCGAAGTATCGCTGGGTGATTCTTGGAGCCCTGGCCGTAGTGCTTGCCGGCGGAGCCTACATCTCCGTTACCCGTGGACCTAAGCCGGTGGCGGCCTCGCCTGCGCCGCCTGCGCAGACGACCTCGACCGCGACAGCCACAAGCGGCAACGCACTGCTGGAAGCTATGAAGGATGAACTCTTCCAACTTGAGATTGAGCGGCAACAGGGCGTCATCACTCAGGAAGACTACGAGAAGCAGAAGGCCGCGCTCGACCAGACTCTCAAGCGTGCGCTCGCACGAACACGTCGGGACAACGTATGAAGTGACCGTTCCGGAGCCGCAAGCGGGGTCCCCGGCAAACGCGGGGTTTAGAGCAATTCCACAGTTGGTATACCCCTCAATATCACCGCCGGGCTTGAAAGCCCGGCTTCTGCGTGGGGTATACCTTCCGCGAATCCGGTTTAGCGTTTGTTGGGGTGACAAGCGCGATGTCGCGCGTTCCCCGGCCTGCTCTGCTCACTTCGAACCCAACGATTGGAACAGCGCCGTGCTTTCCATTTCATTTTCGAGTGCCGCATCCAGTAGAATGCGTACAGCAGAATGTCTTCTACTACTTCTACCTCACGAACCATGGCTGCGACGGCGGCGCAACTGGAAAACGCGCTCCGCCTGATTATTCGTGGCAAGGATGATGTTGTCCGGCTCACACTGGTCTCGATTCTGGCGCGCGGGCATCTACTGTTGGAAGGTGTGCCCGGTGTCGGCAAGACCACGTTGGCTCACGCGCTGGCCCGTGCCATCGACTGTGATTTCCAACGAATTCAGTTCACCAGTGACATGTTGCCTAGTGATGTCCTGGGCATCTCCATCTACTCGTCCGTCGAGCAGAAGTTCGAGTTCAAGCCCGGCCCCATTTTTACCAATGTTTTGCTGGCCGACGAAATCAACCGCACCACTCCCAAGACGCAATCCGCGCTACTGGAGGCGATGAACGAACGCCAGGTGACGGTGGACGGCCATTCGCATCCGCTGGCGCAGCCTTTTCTGGTGATCGCCACCCAGAACCCTGTCGAGCATCATGGCACGTATCCCCTCCCCGAGTCGCAGATGGATCGCTTCATGCTGCGGGTGCGCATGACCTACCCCGAACCCGAAGGCGAGCGCGAGATTCTGCGCGGCCGGGCTGGCGCCGTGCGCCTCGACGACTTGCAGCCGGTGCTGAAAGCGGAAGACGTTCTGGCGCTGCAAGAGGAAGTGCGGCAGGTGCAGGTCGATGAATCCCTGCTGGACTACGTCTTGCGCATCGTGCAGCGAACGCGGGAAAGCGAGCAACTGGCGCTCGCCGTTTCCCCGCGCGGTTCGCTTATGCTGTTCCACGCCGCCCAGGCCATGGCTTACCTCGAGGGCCGCAACTTCTGCAAACCTGATGATTTCAAACGGCTGGCCATCCCCGCCTTTGCTCATCGTGTCGTGCTCAGCAATCGCACGGCCCTGTCCATCAAGCGTTCCGAACAGGCTGAACACATTCTCCGCGACCTCATCGACAGCGTTCCGGTGCCGATTTAGAGCGGTTCGACCACCCCAACATGCGCAACTACGGCGCACGTCGGGGACCCCGGTTCGACCACCCCAACATGCGCAACTACGGCGCACGTCGGGGACCCCGGCTCGACTTCGCTCGCCATGACACTCTGAATATGTCGGAGAACCGCTCTAGACGGCGATTCCGCTGACACCACCCAGACCAGTTTCGCGAAAAATATACAGGTGCTGAAAAACGCTACAACCAGATCTGCCGGCTGGCCCGTTTCTTGGAATTGCGGTCGCGATTCTGCGGGCAACTTAGCGCGAACGTGTACTGAATTTTTACTCGGATTTAATACCTAGACGCAAACATAGTGCGGTAGAATGCCTGTAAGGTTGTTGGGTGCGGCGCGTAAGTGAACGTTGCTTACGGAGCGCCGCGGAAGGTGGTAGTTTTTCTTGCGCTACGCTGCACGTGGGGAAGCGAGCGCGGGCATCCCGCCACACAATCGCACTTAGGTTTCAACCAGCGTCAGCGTTCTGATGTTTCGTTGCGAGCAGCCGATGTTGTGCTCTCGATTTTGTTGCGAAGTGCAAGGCGGAGTCGCATCACAGTAAATGATTGACTCAATAGTTATATTAATTCAGCAAGAGACGCGGTCAGGAAGAGACATTTATAGAGGAGTGGTATCCCAATGCTATCAAAATGCGCAAACCCTTCCTGCTCGAAAGAGTTCCATTATTTTGGCGAAGGCAAGGTTTTTGAGATTCGATGGGAGACATCGCCCGGCGCTACTCACAGTCATGGGAAGAAGCGCAAACACATTGAACACTACTGGCTCTGCTCCAGTTGTTCCCACACGCTGACTATCGCCATGGATTCCGCGAGCAACATACTAGTGATCCGTCGGCCGAACGAGCCAAACGAAGACGCCGATCGCGCCATTGCCTGAGAGCTGGTTTCGCGAAAAAATGTCCCCTGAAGTCTTTGTGCGCTCGCTGCGGCTCACTACGCCCTGGGATGCCCGACCGGCACTTCCTCTGCGGTTGGAGAAAGCTCTTGCGCTGTCTGTGGCGAGCAGTCGTATTTCCCCGAGATGCTATTCCAGCGAATTCTGAACAAATCCAGCAGCATATTCATGCCGTCTGTGATCGGATTGATCTTCGAGCGCTCGTCGTGCGCCCAAGCCACCGCAATCTCTTCCGTTTTGTAGCCCAACTGCCGCGCCAGAAACAGGATCTCGGGATCGAACCCCCAACGGCGGATGATTTGCCTGCCGAAAATATCCCTGGCGGCCTGCTGCTTGAAAGCTTTGAATCCGCACTGCGTATCCTTGAAGCTGAGCCCGAGGACAACCTTCAACGCCAGGTTGAAAGCTCTGCCTAGAATTTGGCGGTAAAGCGGCTGGCGCGTAGTTTGTAGATCCGCCCGGAGCCAGCGTGAGCCGATGGCGACATCGCTTCCCCGGTGAATCGAGTCAACCAGCTTGGCAGCCTCTTCAATCGGCGAGGAGAGATCGGCATCGGTAAACAGCACCACTGCGCCCTTGGCATGCAGAATCCCATTCCGCACCGAATAACCTTTGCCGCGGTTTCCTGGGTTTTCCACCAAGCGGACACTGGCACTGCCGCTGGCGTAGTCGCGAACGATCTCGGCCGTATCGTCGCGCGATCCGTCGTTGACTACTACGATCTCGGCCTCCCAGCCCCGTTGCTGGATGTAGGCGAGGACACGGTCGAGAGTGGGGATGATGCGGACACTCTCGTTATAGGCGGGGATGATGATGCTGTAGTCAGTAGTTGTCATTCAGGTGCTTCAACAAGATTTGATTATAGTTGCAAATGCTTTAGCAACGGGATTGTTCACGCCGCCGCTTCTTGCCTTAAATCGGGCATGGCAAAGAATTCCTGCACAATTCGCCGGTCCCACAGGCCCCGTTCAGCCTCTTGAATCATGATTTGCTGAGACTCTTCGTGACCGCGGGCGGGCTTGTAAGGACGTGCCGTACGCAGCGCATCGTAGACATCCACCACCTGCAGAACCCGCGCCAGCAAAGGAATGTCTTCCCCGCTGAGCCTGTCGGGATAGCCGCTGCCGTCCCAGTGCTCATGGTGATAGCGAATGATCGGCAGCACCATCCGCAGCGAACGCAACGGTTTGCAGATATTCTCCCCGACCAGGGGATGGCGCTTCATAATGCGCCACTCCTCCGCCGTCAGGTTTGTGCCTTTCTTGAGAATCTCGTCTGGGATTGCGATTTTCCCCAGATCGTGCAGATATCCTCCACGCTTCAGCGCCACTTGACAGTCCCAGTCGAGCCTCAGATACTCGCCAAGTTGGCTGGCGTAGCGAGCCAGCCGTTCGCAATGGCCTTCGGTATACGGATCACGCGATTCCACGCTCAGCCCCAACGTGCAGAGCACCGCCTCGGCGTTGTCGAGTTCGTCCGTATAATCTTTCATCTTCAACAAGGAGTGGACGCGCGCAAACAGCTCTTCGGGAAAAACCGGCTTGTTCAGGAAGTCATCCGCCCCGGCTTCGATGCCGCGGATCCTGTCCTCGCGGTCGCTCAACCCGGTAATCATCACCACCGGTATCAAGCGCGTGGCATGATCTTCTTTCCACTCCCGGCAAAGGTCATAGCCGGACTTGTCCGGCATAATCACATCCAGCAGAACCAGGTCCGGCGGATTCTCGCGCATCTGCGCTTCCGCCTCGCCGGCGTTGTTGGCGGTTACCACATCGTAACCCCGCCGCGTAAGCAACTCCCGCATCAGCAACGTGTTGTGCTGATTGTCATCTACGACGAGGATTCGCGCTAAACGCCTGCGGGCGACTGAATCGGCCATGCCATTAAGTATGAGTCGTTTACACCGCCGGATGGTTGTATGTAGCGGCAGGTTTCCCCGTAATTACGCTTCGGTCTTGCTCCTCCGGGGGTGCCGGCAGTAGGCTGGACTCATGCGCTCCAGACTCTGGCTGCTTGTGGTCATGGTTTCGCTGGCTGGTACGGCCCTGGCCGCCAAGCCCCATGTCGTCAGCTTCGGCAAAGTGCTCTCCGTCAAGCTCTTCATCGGGCCCGGCGAAGATCGCACTGTCCCCATGAACGTCCGTCCCCTCCTGGTGGATGGCAGCCCGAAGGAATTCACCACCGGCGAACCCCACGCCGTGACTGACCGTATCTTTGTCGTCCGACGTGCCTTCCGGGTTAACGACAACCTGCCCGCGGACCAGGGAAAGGTGCCACGATGGGTGTGGCAGCGTGGCGGCTGGCTCATGGTCGACCGCACCACAGCCCGCATCACGCAGCTCAACCTGCCCCTTTTCGACCCCTTTTATTCCCAGGCAAGCTGGTTTCGCGACTATGCCGCTTACTGCGGCGTGTCCGATAACAGTGAAAAGCTCTATACGGTGGTAATGCAACTGGGACGCAAGAAGGCCGTCCTGCGGCAGGAGATCGGCGCTGCTTCCCAGGGCGAGGATACTGACTCCGATTGTGCGGCTCCGACTTGGGAAAAGAACCCGGCGCGCGTCACCTTCCATCCGAAGCGCGGCCAGCCGTCCAGCTTCATCGTTCGCGGACGCTCGGCCGATGTCGCTCCCGGCTCTTCCGAAGACGAAGAGTAATCGCCTGGGTTTCAGGCCCTCCAACGATTCGGCGCAGGTAGTCAACAGCCAAGCTATTGAGAATATCCTTGAAAGTTCCCGTCCGCTTAAGCGAAAGCGATTGCCCGAACCAGCACTTTGATTTATAAATCGATTAACCACGGAGAGCGTTTCCACCACTACGGGCATTCCATGACATCAATTGCGCATTCCTCCCACTCGTCCCATGCCTCCAAGCCGTTATGGCGCAGGGGATACATCCAAGTTCTGGTCGCAGCGGCTGCGGGAGCGGCGATGGGCGCCATCTGGCCGCAAGCCGGCATTGCCGTCAAGCCCTTGGCCGACGGCTTCATTGCGCTTATCAAGCTGAGCATTACCCCGCTGATTTTTCTGGTGGTCTCCACCGGCGTGGCGCAGGTCGGCGACATGCGCAAGGTCGGACGAATCGGGCTGAAGGCGCTGATTTATTTCGAAATCATCACCACCATTGCGCTCCTGATGGGTGCAATCGTCGGCAATGTGGTTAACTTTGGCGCCGCCGTCCAGCGACCCTCGGGGACGCAGGCCGCCTCGGCCGCCCGTTATGCAAGTGTCCACGCCCAGTCGTTGTCCGAATTCCTGTTCGCAATGGTTCCCGAGAACCTGTTCGGCGCCTTCGTGCACGATAACGTGTTGCAGGTGCTCGTCATCGCGCTGCTGGTCGGGGCGGCAATGGTGCGGCTCGGGGAGACCGGCGTTGCGATTCGCCGGGGCATGGAGCGCTGCATAAGCCTGGTCTTCGGAGTTGTCAACATTATCGTAATGGCCGCCCCCATTGGCGCTTTCGGCGCACTCGGATTCACGGTCGGCCGCTTCGGCGTGCGCACGCTTTACGCTCTGGGCATGTTCGTAGGCACGGCATGGCTAACGCTGGCCCTGCTTATGTTTGTCGTGTTCGGCGTGGTATGCAGACTCTGTGGCGTCCGCCTTCTCGACATCATGGGACGCCTCAAGCAAGAGCTGCTGGTGGTGATTGCCACCTCGTCTTCGGAAACGGCTATTCCGGGCATGATGCAGAAATTGCAAGCTTCGGGCGTGTCGCGCACCACCCTCGGACTCGTCATCCCCACGGGCTATTCGTTCAACCTGGACGGTGTGGCAATAACCTTGCCCATGAGTTGCCTGTTCATCGCTCAGGTCTATGGCATCCACCTGGATCTTCGCCAGCAGATCACCATGTTCATTCTGATGCTGTTTACCTCGAAGGGTGCGGCCGGCGTCACTGGAGGCGCTTTCGCCGCCCTTGCCGCCACTGTTATCGCCAGTGGCCTGCCCGCCGAAGGACTCGCTCTGCTGCTGGGCATTGACCGTTTCATGTCTCAGGGCCGCTCCATCGTCAACACGGTCGGCAACGCGGTTGCGGCGGTCGTGGTCGCCAAATGGGATGGAGAATTTGATGCGGTGGCCTGGAAGGCGTACAGAGAGAACCTCGATGCCGGGAGGCCCACGCAGGTCGCGGCGGTCGCGGGCACGGAGAAATAAGTGTGTAGGCACGGAATCCGACGCCGAGGGTTCCCTGTTTGGTGTATCCAAAATCCCAAGAGAATGTCATGGCGACCGGAGCGCCGAGCGCCAGTGGCCGGAGCAGCCAAGCTGCGTACCCGCGTTACATTCGCGAAGCAAGAAGCTGTTCGGGCGCGGAGTGGAGCCACCCTGTGTTTTTCGGCAGCAGAAACAATAAGGTGGCTCGACTTCGCTCGCCATGACAGTCTGAGTTTGTGTTGGGATATACCTTTCGGGGAACCACGCTAATCGCTCCCGCTAACAGAGGAGAAGACTAAAGATGGAAAATCAATCCGCTAATACTGTCAACGATCCCCGCCCGCGTATTGCACTGCTGATGGGAGATTGCACCGGCATCGGCCCGGAGCTGGTCGCCAACGTACTGCATGGCAAGCGCCTGAATGACGCCGCGCGACTGGTGGTGGTCGGCGATGCGCGCGTACTGGAACTCGGGATGCGCGACGCCGGCGTGGAGCTGCGCTGGGTAAAGGTTCCGAACACGGCGGCGATCGACTGGTCATCCGGCGCGGTGCCGCTGATCGATCTCGGCAATGTCGATCCTTCCAGGTTCGAGCGCGGAAAGGTCTCGGCGGAGTCCGGCAAACTCACCGGCGATACTCTCGCCTATGCCATCGAGATGGCGCGGCGCGGCGAGGTCGACGCCATCACCTTCGCTCCGCTGAACAAGCGGGCGCTGTTCGACGGCGGCTGGCGCTTCCCTGACGAGCACAAGATGTTCGCCCACCTGCTCGGCCACCAAGGCTACTTCAGCGAAATGAACGTGCTCGACGGGCAGTGGATGTCGCGCGTGACCGGGCATATCGCGCTGCGCGAAGCACTCGACCAGATCACGCCGCAGCGCATCCGCGAAGCAATTATCCTGGCCGATACGATGATGCGACGCGCCGGCATCGAGAACCCGCGCATCGCCGTCAATGCCCTCAATCCGCACGGCGGCGACAACGGTCTGTTCGGTCGCGAGGAGATCGAATTGATCCGCCCGGTTGTCCAGGAGATGGCGGCCCAGGGAATAAACTGTAGTGGCCCCTATCCGCCGGACACCATCTTCATCCGGGCGTTTGCGGGCGAGTTCGACAGCGTGGTTTCCATGTACCACGACCAGGGCCAGATCGCTACCAAGCTGCACGGCTTTCACCGTGGGGTGACCATTACCGCTGGACTCGCAACTGTCTTCACGACACCGGCGCACGGCACCGCGTTCGACATCGTCGGCAAAGGCGTCGCCAAGACGGGCGCGCTTGAGAACGCGCTGCACCTGGCGGCCCGCCTCGCCTCTAACAAGCTGCGGGAAGACGCGCCGAAGCAGCCGGCGAGGCGCTAAGCAAACAAGGCGGTGGAGGTAACGCTACTGCGCCTCTTCGACGGCGTGTGCAATGCGGATCATGGTGCTCTCATCGAAGTGTTTGGCCATGATCTGCACTCCGATGGGTAAGCCTTCGCGGGTGTTGCCGCACGGAACCGACATCCCCGGCACGCCCACCAGATTTGCCGTGACGGTAAAGATGTCGCTCAGGTACATGGCGACGGGGTCTTCCATTTTCTCGCCGAGTTTGAACGCCGCTGTCGGGGTCACTGGAGTCAGGATGGCGTCGACCCGGCCAAAGGCCTGCTGGAAATCGCGCGCCAGCAGAGTGCGCACCCGCTGCGCCTTGAGGTAATAAGCGTCATAGTAACCGGCGCTGAGCGCATACGTGCCGAGCATGATGCGCCGCTTGACCTCGGTCCCGAAGCCTTCGTTGCGGCTGCGCCGGTACATCTCCGAAAGTGTCTGCGCGTGTTCGGCACGGTGCCCGTAGCGCACACCATCGAAACGCGCCAGGTTCGACGAGGCTTCGGCGGTCGCCACCAGGTAGTAGGTCGGTACTGCGTATTTCGTGTGCGGCAGCGAAACGCGAACCAGCTCGCAACCGGCGGCCCGAAGCCGGTCCATTACGCGCTCAATCGCGGCTCGTATTTCGTCATCGAGACCTTTGCCAAAGTATTCCTCCGGCACGCCGATTCTCAACCCCTTTACGGACTTGCCGATTTCGCTCACATAGTCCGCGACTGGTACTTCCGCCGAAGTCGAATCGAGCGGATCGCGCCCGGCGATCACCTGCAACACACTCGCCGCGTCCTTCACCGTCTTAGTCAGTGGCCCTATGTGGTCCAGAGACGAGCCGAACGCGATCAGTCCGTAACGAGAAACGCGTCCGTAAGTCGGCATCAGCCCGACCACTCCGCAAAACGCCGCCGGCTGCCGGATCGACCCGCCGGTATCGGAGCCCAGCGCCGCCACGGCCATTCCCGCCGCCACCGACGCCGCCGACCCGCCCGAAGATCCGCCGGGAACACGCGTCAGATCGCGCGGATTCCGCACCGGCTTGTAGCCCGAGTTTTCGTTCGACGAGCCCATGGCAAATTCATCGCAGTTCAACTTGCCAAGCACGACTGCGCCGGCGGCTTCCATCCGTGCCACTGCCGTGCAGTCATAGGGAGCTATAAAGTCGTCCAGAATCTTCGAAGCGGCAGTCGTGCGCACGCCGCGGGTCATCAGAACATCCTTGATTCCCACCGGCACGCCGGCTAGCGGCGGCAGCGGATCGCCACGCTCCACCATCTGGTCGATCTCCGCGGCCTTGGCCATGGCGCGACTCTTCGAGAGCGTCAGAAAAGCTCCAATCTTCTCGTCTTCGGTCGCGATCTTGCCATAGAAGGCCTCGGCCAGCGCCGTGGCTGTCATCTCTTTTCGCACCAGAAGGTCGCGGGCGCGGTCAATTGTCAGCAGCTCGATGTTCATTGTTTCCGGGAGACTCCACCCACTGCGGCAAGGCGATTCAGCCTATATTGCGACCCGCCGCATTCGAGAATTCATCCTACTTTTCGATTACCTTGGGAACCTTGAAATAAACTTTGTCGGATTCAGGCGCGTTTGCCATCGCGGCCTCATGAGGCAATCCGGGGCGCACCTCGTCGGGACGCATGGCATAGCCAAAGCGGCCGCCGTCAGCCGCTTGCGAACCGGCAAACATGCTGGCCACCTCGGCCAGCGGCGGCACGTCGGAGGTGTCGAGTTCGTTGAGCGTGTCTATGTGTTCGAGAATCGAGTTCAGGTCACGGATCATGCGGCCTTTTTCTTCGGCCGTCAGCTCCAGATTCGCCAGGTCGGCCACATACATCACGTCACGTTCGGTTACTTTTGTTTCCGCCATCTGCTTTCCCGCTCCGGTTCACTCGCCGGTCCGCGTTTGCGGCCCGGCTTCGCTGCACTGCCCGCAGAGCCTTTCGCGGCAGGCCCCGACGCCGCAACCACGAATTCAATTCGCTCGACCCGGGTCCGGCTGTACTGGTTCAGGTTTGCCAGGTAGCATCCGCTCAGGTCTTGAAGCTGGTCTTGCCAGCGCGCGTCAGGAACTTCGACGCGCAGAACGCCACTGCCAAAGTTCACAGCCAGGGTCCGCTGCGCAACCTGCTTGCCACAGACAAACTGCCAAGCCTCCACCGGGACTTGCTCGGCTGGCAGCCGATTGAGCACATCGGCAACAAGTTTCTGCAATGTCGGACGAGCGGAATCCAATCTTCACCGCCTGGAGGCAATGCCGGTCCTCCGGAAAACCGTAAGAACCGAGGTGCCCGGCGGCGCCACGTTTTGCGCCCGCTGGGAGCGGCCATTTGCCTTAAGTACCTGATTTTAGCATCTGGCCGGAATTGCTCCCCGGGGCCTAACGGCGAGGGCAGGCGGTGACTCTTTGTGGCGGCAATGCGCCTGCGACCAAAGACGGAGCGGCACCGAGTACCCTAAATAGTAAGTTACTAACGTTCACCGTCTAATTCCAAAGTTTTATTGACCTTTAGGCCAGCAACGACATACAACTTTTGTAACGCTATTATTTCGCCTCCCCCAATCTAAAACGCATGAGACGAGATGGCTTCCGAGGACGAAGACCCAAGCGGTTCGAAACGCCGCAAGAAGTCCAAACTTAGTAGCAAAACAATAGACATTTTGCTGGTGCTGCTTGTACTGATGCTGGGGGCCGTCACTTTCTTGCTCTTCTTCCCGAGGCACTAGCAAGCGGCTAGCGCGTGCTCGGGTATTGTTGGCGCACAAATTCCATGGCCTCGCCGCGGCCGTTGAGCCGTCCCTCCAGTTGCGCATCTTCCACCGCCGCGAGAATCTCGCGGAACAGCGGCCCCGGCTTGTAACCCTCCGAGATCAAATCGGTGCCGGTGAGCAATGGCGCCGGGGACACCTGCTCCTGCGGCAGAGCGGCGATCTTCTCCTTTGTGTACTCATACAGGTCAAGCATGCCGTGACTGCCGAGGCAGTCGATGCGGTGCAACTCCAGGTGTTCGGCAAAGTCGGGCAGGCGGACGAATCGCTTGAAGGTCGATTCCTTCATCTTCTCCACGTCGGCAAAGCGCATGTGATTGGCGACCAACGCCGCAATCCGATAGGTATCGTGCTTGCTGAAGCGGAGACGACGGCAGATGCCTTCCGCCATGCACGTGCCGATCTCGACATGCCCGTCGAAGCGTATGCGGTCGGGAGCGACCCGGAACGTCGGAGGCTTGCCCACATCGTGCAGCAGCGCGCCCCAGGCGAGCGTGCGCGAACAACCCGGCGGCAGCATCTCGAGCAGCAGCAGAGTGTGAACCCACACATCGCCTTCGGGATGAAACTGCGGCGGCTGCTCCACGCCCTTCATCCTTGCTACTTCCGGCAGAACCTGCTCCAGCAGGCCGCTTTCATCCAGTAGTTCGAAGGCGCGTTTCGCCCGCCCTTCGGTCAGCATCTTGGTCAACTCGTCGCGGACGCGCTCTCTGCTGACCTGGCGAATTTCTTGCGCCAGCGCGTGCATGGCGGCAAAAGTTCGCGACTCAATTTCGTATCCGAAGCGTGCTGCAAAGCGAACCGCGCGCAGCAGCCGCAGCTTATCTTCCTGGAAACGGCGCGGCGCATCGCCGATGGCCCGGACAATGCCTGCCCGCAGGTCTTCCCTTCCGCCGACGAAATCCAGCACCTTGTCGCCGTCGAGTGGATCGAGCATGAGTCCATTGATGGTGAAATCGCGCCGCTGCACGTCTTCGCGCGGCTCCCGTGAAAAGCTCACCTCGTCAGGATGCCGGCCATCGCTGTAAATGCCATCATTGCGGAAAGTGGCCACCTCGACGCAGCCCGGATGAGCGCCTCCCTGCGCGGAGCGCGGCTCATCAGTTTCCTGCCCGCCGTCATGGCGCCCGAGCAGGCTGACCGGAACCAGCACGACTCCGAAGCGCGCGCCCACCTCAACCGTGCGCGGAAAGACGCGCATCACCTGCTGCGGCGTGGCATCGGTGGCAACGTCATAGTCGGCAGGCTCGCGGCCCAGCAGCAGATCGCGCACGCATCCGCCAACCAGGTAGGACTGATACCCGCGCTCGCGCAAGGTGCGAACAATCTCGACTGCGGCCTCTTTCATCATGACTTTGAGATATTACCTGGAGATGATTATCAACCACGGAACGCAAAGGCGGAAAGACTCAACTAGATCGCCTGTGACCGGAGCAGCCAAGCTGCATGCCCGATGTCACATTCGATAAGCAACGGTGCCCCACGTTCGCCCGCTTTTGGCTAACGTGGGGTAGTTTCTTCTGCGCTGGTGCCCCACGTTCGCCCGTGCAAGGCTTGAAGTTCTAGTGTCCCTCCACGTTTTAAACTTGACGGTGCCCCACGTTCGCCCGCTTTTGGCTAACGTGGGGTAGTTTCCTGGACTGCCAGTGCATATGGCCTTGGCAAAACTATGTGCTACCCTTTGCGCATGCCGTGGAGCCTGAAGCGCTATCAGGAGTCCAAACAATCGCATTTCCTCACCTTCAGCTGCCA
Organism: Candidatus Korobacteraceae bacterium; assembly: GCA_050015355.1. Classification (GTDB taxonomy): domain Bacteria; phylum Acidobacteriota; class Terriglobia; order Terriglobales; family Acidobacteriaceae; genus CAWBRT01. The sequence continues at coordinate 29,526 of JBEKBO010000008.1, forward strand.
CGGCAGGCAGCAAAAGTTCCAAGGGCCGTGCCTCTGTGATTTATTTGTGCGATGCCTGGAGCAAACCCGGGTGCGGTTTGGAATGCGAGTGTACGGCTTTGTAGTCATGCCTGAGCACGTTCACTTACTCGTCTCCGAGCCGGAGGAAGATTCACTGGCGAGTGCAGTGCAATCTTTGAAGTTGGCGGTAGCCAAGCGCGCACCTGCCATCAGCCGAAGCGTACTGGCTGCCCCGCCGTTCTGGCATAAGCGATACTACGATCACAACATCCCCGACCACGAGACGTTCATGGAAAAGCTTCGCTATATTCACCACAATCCGGTGATGCGCGGACTCGTCGAAAAGCCGGAAGATTGGGCTTGGAGTAGCTTTCGCCACTACGCGAACGGTGAGGCGGGAGTTGTCGAGATTGAGTCCGAGTGGACGGCGAGAAGAGAGCGCGAAGAGAACCTTAACTTACCGCCGCCCGAAGAAACTACCCCACGTTAGCCAAAAGCGGGCGAACGTGGGGCACCATCGATCTCTAATGACTTGTGGGCCACCAACCACCCCATCGCGCGCCCTTTTGGTTAGTCTCACCGATGGCGTTCTACTATAGAGACATGGCCTTTATTCTCGGCATCGAGAGCTCGTGTGACGAGACTTCCGCGGCGGTTGTCCGCGATGGAGAAGAGCTGCTCTCCAACGTAGTGCTCTCGCAGATTCTGACGCACCAAGCCTACGGCGGAGTGGTTCCCGAGCTCGCCTCGCGCGAACACCTGCGGGCGATTGTTCCGGTCGTCCGCCAGGCAGTTGAGCAGTCGGGAATCGCGATGGAAAACATCGACGCCTTGGCGGTGACCAAGGGTCCCGGACTTGCCGGCGCGCTGCTGGTGGGCCTGAGCTACGCCAAGGCGCTCGCCTTTGCCCTGGAAAAGCCGCTGATTCCGATCAACCACCTGGAAGGCCACATCCACGCCGTGCTGCTTGAGGCGCGGCAGAACGGCAGCGGGCAACTTGATTTCCCCGTGCTCGCGCTGGTTGTCTCCGGCGGGCACACTCACCTCTACCTCGCCGAGCAGGTTGATTCCGCCTGGCGCTACCAGAATGTCGGACACACCCGCGACGATGCCGCCGGAGAAGCTTTCGACAAGGTGGCTAAGCTGCTCGCACTTGGCTACCCCGGCGGGCCCATCATCGACGCCCTGGCAAAGCACGGCGACGCTATGGCAGTCAACTTCCCGTCCGCGCAGCTCAAACATCGCGACCGCAAGGATCGTGGCCCGGCTCCTGAGCGCCCGCACTTTGACTTCTCTTTCAGCGGCATTAAGACCGCGGTGCTGCGCTACGTGGAAACGCAGGCGATGGCCCCATCCATCGCGATTCGGCGCAGCGCTCTCGCGCAGCTCTCCAAGCCTGGCGTTGAAGACGTGCTGAAGCACTGCGACCGGCGGACGCTCGACTTGGTCGCATCGTTTCAGCGCGGCGTCGTGCAGGATCTGGTTGGAAAGACATTGGCGGCGGCACGTGAATACCAGGCCGCAACGCTTCTGGTGAGCGGCGGAGTAGCCGCCAACAGCGAGCTTCGACAGGTTTTTCAGCGCACCGCCGCGCGCGCGGGATTGCGGGTGCTGTTCCCTTCGCGTCCGCTTTCGACGGATAACGCCGCCATGATCGCCGCCGCCGCCTATCCGAAGTGGCTGGCGCGCGACTTCGCTGCCACCGACCTCACCGCTGAAGCGTCACTTCCCCTGCGATAGACTGAGTTCGCAGTAGGTATAGCAGACATAAACTCAGCCTGTCATGGCGAGCGAAGTCGAGCCAACTTTTGTTCCCGCTGCCGAAAACACAGGGTGGCTCCACTCCGCGCCCGAATCGCTTCTCGAAAGCAATGTCGGGTACGCAGGTTGGCTGCTCCGGCCACCGGCGCTCGGCGCTCCGGTCGCCATGACATTCTCTTGGAAATTTGAATACACCCACAGGGAGCCGCTTGGCCGCCAGCAGCAATGCGGTGCGGCTGCGCTGGGACGAGAAACTCCCTCACCGCCGCTTCGCGGGATTCATCGCCAAGGACTGGTCTGGATCGATTACGAAGCTTCGTCCACCGCGCGCTCTTCAATCGCCATGTCCTTGAGTTCGCTTGAATCGAAGACTTCACGGCATTCAAGACACTCAACGAATTCGCAGTCTTCTTGGCGGGTGACGATTTTCACGCGCGGATGCTGACACGACTTTTCCATGATTCTGCTCGGGGGAAGGTTGGGTTGTACCGGACGGGATGAACTCATAAAGCTCTTAATCTGATGCCGCTCCTCTATAACCGGACAATCGATTGAGCGGTATTTTAGAGAGAGCCCGAGCAAAGTCAAGCAACTTTCGCACTATCGAGCCGGTTCGGAGCGGCATTTTTCAGAGTGACTGCCGAATTCTCCACAAAAGTGCGGGTAGCCTAGCTCGTCGGCGGCCAGTGCTGGCCCGAGAGGCCAATCTCGCAACCGAATCTGCGACCAAAATTATCGCCATTATATAAGTATTTTAAATTCAATTATTTGAATGTGATTTTTCGTTTTAAGAAAATTGCTTTTCGAGTGCTGTCGTGCAACAATCGATTTGCGACTAAAATGGTCGCAGATCAAAACCTGGAACTCCGGAGCTGCTCTGCCCGCATGCTGAAACTCACCAAGAAAGCCGATTACGGGTTGATCGCCATGAGGCACTTGGCCGAGCACGCCGCCGTTGGCACATGCAGCGCAAAGGATCTGGCCGAGTTGTATTCGATTCCGCAGGAAGCGCTGGCGAAAATCCTGCAGCGGCTGAAGAACGCTCGCCTGTTGAAGAGTCTACAGGGCACGAACGGCGGTTATGCGCTGGCGCGTGACGCGCGGGATATCACCGCGTTGGAAGTGATCCGCGCGATTGAAGGACCGCTCTTCATCACCTCCTGCAGCACCACCCGGGGCGAGTGCGGGCAGAGTGTGCGTTGCACGGTTCGCGAACCGCTGCGTAAGGTGAGCCGCACGATAGAGGATGTTCTGGGGAAGTTGACGGTCTGGGATCTGACCGAAAATGCCGAGCAGCAGGATTCGGCCAGTGAATTGGTCACGCTGCGTTGAGCGAATTTTGAGAAGGCGTCTGTTGAAGCCGGGCCTAGAGATCAGGAGACGAACTATATGGCGCAAGAAAAGAACGACAGTGCCGGAGTGAAATTACCTATTTATATGGATAACCATGCCACCACACGGGTAGATCCGCGTGTGCTGGATGCCATGCTGCCCTATTTTTCCGACACCTTCGGCAATGCGGCCAGCCGCAATCACGAGTTTGGATGGGTGGCCGAGCAGGCGGTAGAGCAAGCTCGCGAGCAGATTGCGAAGTTGATCGGCGCGACGTCGAAGGAAATTATCTTCACCTCCGGCGCAACCGAAAGCGACAACCTCGCCATTAAGGGCGTGGCCGAGATGTACCGCGAGAAGGGCGACCACATCATTACCCAGACCACCGAGCACAAGGCCGTGCTGGACACCTGCAAGCGGCTGGAGAAGCACGGCTTCCGCGTCACCTATCTGCCGGTGCAAAAAGACGGCCGCATCGATCTCGATGACCTCAAGCGGGCCATCGATGCGAAGACGATCCTAGTCTCGATCATGCACGCGAACAACGAGATTGGCGTTTTGCAGCCGGTCCGGGAAATCGGCCAGCTTTGCCACGAGCGCGGCGTGCTGTTCCACACTGACGCCGTGCAGAGCGTGGGGAAAGTTCCCTTCAACGTCATCGAAGACCACATCGACCTGGCTTCGATCAGCGCGCACAAGATCTACGGGCCGAAGGGCGTCGGCGCGCTCTACGTCCGGCGCAAGAACCCGCGCGTGCAACTGGTTGCCCAGATCGATGGCGGCGGTCACGAGCGTGGCATGCGTTCCGGCACGCTGAATGTGACCGGCATTGTGGGTCTCGGCAAGGCTTGCGAGATCGCCATGCACGAACTGCCCGAGGAAACAGCAAAGCTCACGCAGTTGCGCGACCGGCTGAAACAGCAGATTCTCTCGAACCTGGATGAGGTTTATGTCAACGGCTCGCTGGAGCACCGCGTGCCGGGGAACCTCAATATCAGCTTCGCTTACGTCGAGGGCGAGTCGCTGCTGATGGGCATCAACGACATTGCGGTTTCCAGCGGTTCGGCTTGCACCTCGGCCACGCTCGAGCCCTCTTACGTGCTCAAGGCGCTCGGGACCGGCGACGATCTGGCACACAGCTCGATTCGCTTCGGCATTGGGCGCTTCAACACGCAGGCCGAAGTGGACTACGTGGCTAAGCGCGTGGTTGAAACAGTGAAGCGGCTGCGCGAGTTGTCGCCGCTTTACGAGATGGCGAAGGATGGCGTCGACCTGAAGAAAGTGCAGTGGGCGGCCGAACCCAGTTCGCACTGAAGACTCGGGTGCCAGCCCCAAAAATTTGGCGGCGTGGCTTGCGCGCGAAGAATCTATATAGCAGGCGTGGTGCGCAGCCGCGTTACAGGCTCTCGGCTCACGCAGGAGAAAACGGATGGCTTACAGCGATAAGGTACTTGATCACTATACAAATCCGCGCAACGTCGGCGCGCTCGACAAGACGAGCGCCGAGGTTGGCACCGGCCTGGTGGGCGCGCCGGAGTGCGGCGACGTGATGAAGCTGCAAATCAAGATCAACCCTGAGACGAACGTTATCGAAGACGCGAAGTTCAAAACCTTCGGTTGCGGTTCGGCGATCGCTTCCTCCTCGCTGGCTACGGAGTGGGTCAAGGGAAAGACTGTCGACCAGGCATTGCAGATCAAAAACAGCGATATCGTCCGTGAGCTGTCTCTTCCGCCGGTAAAGATCCACTGTTCGGTGCTGGCCGAGGACGCCATCAGGGCCGCGATCAGCGATTGGAAAAAGAAACAGGGCCGCAACGGCTCGGGCAACGGTACAGGCAAGTAGTTCCACCCCACCGCGCGCACCACGGCGTGTGTCGAGGGGTTTTGGCACGGTGCAGGTAACGCCGTGCTCTGGAGGCTCATGACAAACACAAACCAACCCGTGCAGGCAGCAGCACCCGTCAAGGGCATCGAGGTCACACCGAAGGCGATTGAGCACATCCGGCTGGCCATGGAGAAGGAAGGCATAGCGACTGGCGAGGGCGGACTTCGTCTTGGCGTGCAGGGCGGCGGTTGTTCTGGGATGAGCTACGTCATTCGCTTTGATTCGCAGCCGCGTGAGCGGGACCGGGTCTTCCAGTTCGGCGACGTGCGCATTTTCATCGACCCGAAGTCGTTCGTCTATCTGCACGGCATGACGCTCGATTGGACAGAGACGCTGATGCACAGCGGCTTCGCTTTCATCAATCCGAACGCGCAGAAGAGCTGCGGATGCGGCACTTCGTTCTCGTAGGCAGTTTCGTCCACCCCAACATGCGCAACAACGGCGCAGGTTGGGGACCCCGGTTCGACTTCGCCATGACAGTCTGATAGGTCTGGATATACTTGCTGTGAACCGGCCCGGAGCACATGTACTTTGGGAACTCGAAAGTGGGAACTGGAAACCAGCTTATGATTCAAAAACCGACAGCGATATCCGTCGAAAAGCAATCGGGGAAGGGGCATCAGTGCTGGTCGTGCGGCGACATGCGCGCAGCCCACTTTTGCGATTCCTGCGGCCGGCTGCAACCTCCGCTACCGGCGGACTTCTTCGCCTTCTTCGGGCTGCCGCACAAGCTTAACATCGAGCCATCGTTGCTCGAACATGAGTTCCACGCGCTGAGCCGCAAGCTTCATCCCGACGCGTATGTCCGTTTCAGTTCGCAAGAGCAGTCCTGGAGCCTGGAGAAGAGTTCGCAGCTCAACGACGCTTACCGGACGCTGCGCGACCCGATCTCGCGAACCGAATATCTACTCAAAAAAGAGGGCGTTGAACTGGATGAGCAGTCCAAGCAGGCGACCGAGAAAGCTCGCTCCACCGGCACTCTGAAAAAACAGGGAATGCCTCCGGATATGCTGGAGGAGGTTTTTGAGCTGAACATGCAGCTTGAAGAAGCCCGCATGAACCGGCAGACCGGCGAGCGCGACCCGACCCTGAGCGGTGAATTACAAAACACGAAACGCCACTTGGAACAGAAGCACGCGGCACTGATGGACGAACTGAAAGAGTGCTGGAACGAGTGGGATGCGATGATCGACCGCGGAGGGCAGGACGAAGACCGCACGATTCTGCGCGACAGAATGGTGGATGTGCTCAACCGCCGCAGCTACATCCGCAACCTCGTGCGCGATGTGAATGAAGTCCTGGAAGGCTGAGGCCCGCGCCGTTTAAGAGGCAGAGAGGATATGCAGACCAGCGTTCCCAAAGACTATCCTTACGTCACTCGCCTGGACGTCCGCTACAAGCCACTGGAAACAATCGACGAAAAGGCGCTTGCCGATGCTTGCCCCCACAAGTGGTTCAACCAGACCCTATGTAAAGTGAATGGGTCGGTGGTCCGCCTCGGGGTTATCGAAGGCGAGTATCACTGGCACCAACACACCGACGACGACGAATTTTTCTACGTGGTCGAAGGAAAATTGTTGATTGATCTCGAAGACAAGACGGTCGAGCTTGCGCCTCGACAAGGCTTCGTCGTTCCCAAGGGAGTCCGTCATCGGACCCGGGCCCCGCGAAGAACCGTGATTTTGATGGTGGAAAATGCCGGAATAGAACCGACCGGAAACTGATCGAAAGGCAAAGCCGTCGCCTCAGTACCCGTTATCATGTCAAACGAACGCGTAGTCGGTATCGATCTAGGAACCACGAATTCGCTCGTCGCCTTCATGCATTCGGAGAGTCCTGTCATTATTCCGGGCGAGGACGGATTGAACCTCGTGCCATCGCTGGTGGCGCTCGACCCCGAGTCTCATATCATCGTCGGCAATCCCGCGCGCAAATATCTTGCTTCGACTCCCGAGCGCGCCGTTTACTCCGTGAAGCGGCTGATGGGCCGCGGCGTTGAAGATGTTCAGGACGAGCTGAAGCTGTTCCCTTTCCGGCTCGCCGACGATCTCGTTCCCGGCGAAGTGCTGCGCATCAAGCTGGGCGAGCGCACTTACACTCCGCCGGAAATCTCCGCTCACATTCTGCGCCAGCTCAAGCGCAATGCCGAGCGCTTCTTCAGCGGTCCGGTCAAACAGGCGGTAATTACCGTTCCCGCCTACTTCAACGACGCACAGCGGCAGGCCACGAAAGATGCCGGCCGTATCGCGGGCCTCGACGTGCTGCGCCTGGTGAACGAACCAACTGCCGCTTCGCTCGCTTACGGCTTCCACCAGAAGAAGAACGGAACCATCGCCGTCTACGATCTGGGTGGCGGCACATTCGACATTTCGATCCTCAAGTTGAGCGACGGCATTTTCGAAGTCATGGCCACCAACGGCGATACGCATCTCGGCGGCGACGACATTGACAATTTGCTGATCGCCATCGCGCTCGACGATATCCACGGCGACCTCGGCCTTGATATTCGCCCCAATGGCGAGGCCGTGCAGTTGATTCGCCAGGCCGTCATCGATGCCAAGATTGCGCTCTCGACGAATCTGTCCACAATCATCAGCGTCACGCTGCCGGACGGACACAAGTACCAACGGGAAATCACGCGGGAGCAATTCGAACCGCTGATACGGCCGGTTATCGAGCGCACCGCCGGCCCATGCAAGCAGGCGATGAAAGACGCGGGATTGAAGCCCGCGCAGATCGATGAGGTTGTTCTCGTCGGCGGCTCCACTCGCATTCCCTCGGTGCGGCAATTGGTTCGCGATTTGTTCAAACGCGAGCCGCATTGCGAGCTTAACCCCGACGAAGTGGTTGCTCTTGGCGCGGCCGTTCAGGCCAACATACTCGCCGGCGGTTCTGAGGCAACGCAGGACATGCTGTTGCTCGACGTGACTCCGCTTTCACTCGGCATCGAGGCGCTTGGCGGGGTTGTGGCCAGGATTATTCATCGCAATTCCACCATTCCGGCTTCGGCAACCGAACATTTCACCACCGGCGTTGACGGCCAGACCAGCGTGGCCATTCACGTGGTGCAGGGCGAGCGCGAATTAGCCAAGGATTGCCGCTCGCTGGCGCGGTTTGATTTGAAAGGCGTTCCGCCGATGCCGGCTGGACTTCCGCGGGTCGAGGTGCGGTTCCTGATCGACGCCAACGGAATCTTGCACGTCTCCGCCCGCGAGCACCGCAGCGGCAAAGAGGCGGAGATCGAGGTGCAGCCCAGTTACGGACTCTCCGACGAGCAGGTCGAGAACATGATTCTCGAATCGTTCGATTACGCCGAGAAAGACTTGCTCGATCGTCAGTTGATTGAGGCGCGCAACGAGGCCGAGACGATTCTGACCGCTCTGAAAAAAGGAAAACAGAGCCCGGCATTCCAGCAACTTGCCCCGCGGGAGCGCGAACAGATCTGGCTGTGCGAACGGGAATTGAAAGCCGTGAGATTGCAGGACGATCCACGGAAGGTGCGCGCCGCCATCGACGCTCTGAATCAGGCGACTCTCCGCCTGGCCGAACTGATGATGGATACCGCGGTGAGCACGGCTCTCAAGGGCAAATCCATGGAGAATGCCGATCTTGGCGAAGGTCCATCGGCGCCGCATCCCATCGGCAAGGCGGAATTCGAGTAAGATGCCCCTCCGATATCAGTCCGGCATTGACCGGTTGGCGCCCTCTGCCGCTATTCTCTGCTGTTGAGGTTTGCATGGAAGATCACGATACGCAATCGAACAATAACACTGCTGCCGCTACCGTCGAGCCCGGCGCGAACACTGTCCGTGTGACTTTTTTGCCTGGCAATCAGTCTGTCGAATACGAGCATGGCAATCTTCGTTACCAGGAACACGGCAAGCCGGAGTCGCTGCTGGATGTGGCCATTAACTTCGGGGTCCATCTCGAACATGCCTGCGGCGGCAACTGCGCTTGCACAACCTGTCACGTGGTGGTTCGCAGGGGCAAGGAGCTGCTTAGCGAGATCGATGATGAAGAAGCCGACCGTCTCGATATGGCCGCCGACCTGCAACTGAATTCGCGCCTCGGCTGCCAGGCACAGATCGTCAGGCCGGGAGAAATCGTCGTCGAAATCCCATCCTGGAACCGCAACTACGTCTCCGAGAGCGGAGGATGCGAAGTAAGAGGCGATACGAAATAAAACTGGATCGGAAGAAACTTTCAGGTGGAACTCGGGTTTTTATTCAACACTCAACCCAAGGAGAAGAGAACGATGGCGACCGAGCTTCACTGGGACGATGCTGAAGATCTCGGAATTCTGCTGGCTGATAAATTTCCTGCGCAAAACCCCTTGGAGGTCCGCTTTACCGAACTGCACCGCATGGTCATCGAATTGCCGGTGTTCGCAGACGATCCGAAAGCTTCCAACGAAGCCAACCTGGAAGCCATTCAGATGGCATGGTACGAGGAGTGGATCGATCGCAACGAGTGAGGCTATAAACTACTCCACGCACATTCGCCTTGTCACTGCCGGCTCCAGGGCTGCATTCGCGGTGCGGACGACAGAATTGTGGATCTACACGGTCATCATTCGGAAAGATGCCACTTTTTCACGAGTGCCGCTTTCTGATTCAGCAGCCACTGCTCCCACTGAGTTCTCGTCTTCGCCGGAAACTTCGACAACACCAACGACACGAATTTTTCGAAACTCAGTGTGGATTGAGTCGAGCGGACTGCCTGAAGCATTTTTTCCATTCTTGAGGATGGCTCCTCCGTGGTGGAAACGGCCTTTGGCCCAACGCTGACGGGATTCGACGGAGGTTTCGGCGGGGCGGACGTTGTTGGCGGCTTGCCAGTGCCGGGTGTCGCGTCGTGCTTCACAAACTGGCTCTTCCAGAAATCATCGTTCTTCATATAGGGAGTTGAGTGGCTTCCTTTGTTCTTGCCTTCAGGATATCCAGGAATCCCGCCCGCGGCTTCACGCATTCGGCGCCTTTGGCTCCGATTGGCTTTCGGGAGATTCAGCGGTAAAAATGGCAGGCGCATTACCAGAGTCCACAGCCTCAGCGAGTGGCTCTGACGCAATCGCGGACGTGGCGTTCGCGCTGTCCGCTCCAACCTGGAACCCCTCCGCACCTGCAAGCCGCTGAAGCACATCATTCGTCGTGTCCTGAATTCGCGTACTGGGCTTGTGAAGCTTGCGAATCGATTTGAAAGCAAGGTGGCACAATGTAAAACGGTTCTGGGTTTGTAAAGCAGCAAGGACGATATGCGCACGCATGACTCGTTCTCCTTATTCGTCAAGAGATGGCGCTTGGGACCAATAACGCGTGGAGGAGCAGTTCCGCAGTTCCAAACTGCGCGCCGCACCATTGACTGGGAGATGTCAGTCTCTCCGCACCACAGCGGCAAATGGGAGGCGTACATACACATCTTGGCAGCTAATTTCACACTCGGCGATGACGCACGTCACAATGGCGAGAAATAAGTGCGGCTGCCGCCAAAGTCACGTCCAATACTGTAAGGTCTCTCCTGATGCCAGCCCCGGGCTTTCTTGTGAGGCGAACATCTCTACATTACCATACGTCCGACGGGCAGGGGAGTACGATCGCTGGCACCCTAGACGCACACCACGGCACGCTGTTGTGCGGTAAGTTGAATGGAGAATCAAACTTAGAATTCTAAAGCGGTTTTAGAAGAGGCGCCTCCGCCGACCTCGAATTGGCTTCAGTTGGCAGCAGCTTTCATTGACTTTTGGGAGTCGCCCGCTGCGTGAGAGAGAGTTTGTGACGTGGCCGCCAGATGCGGTCCGTTCGCTCTCCGCGACAGTCGCTCAACCCGGTCAAACACAGTCTCGAGCAGTTCCAGACATCGAACCGACACACGACCGGTAAGTACTTGCAAATAAGAGCCCGGTTTTTTTTGACGCTCCACGTGACGGTCCAAAAACTTTCCTCCTGAGTCGTCATTCAAGAAGCCGACAGCTAGACAACGATCGTGAGTAGTTGGATGGCAACCTGGGCTGCTCGGTTGCTTAAAATTGGAATGAGCAGGCTCTTTGTCCTTCGATGTTACTGTACAGTTAACAAGCAATGCCGATTAATAGGCACACAATGCCTATTAACAGGCCCTTCAGTGCAGGAGTTTCTGCTGAACCGATGCAATAATAGGCAAACAGCTTAGCTGCCCAGCCTCCTCCTCGGCATTTCGCCCCGGCACTCGGCTTCGTAAAGCTTTTTTTCAGAGCGCCTGTAGATCGGATGGTCGCACGGATCTTCTTTGAAGCTCATGCCGAAGACGATAAACAGAATTGGGCCGGCCACCACCAGAATGCCGGCAAAGACGTCGAGCGCCAATCTGGAATCCATCTCTGCACCTCGTTAAATACAGTTCCTTGCGAACCACTACCGCTGATAGTGCTGGTGCGCGTACAGCACCCCGACGGTTGAAGCCGCCAGCAGCGCCAGCACCAACTCGATGAGAAACAACGCGGAGCTGTCGTGCGGGTAAAGCTCGAATGTGCAGAGAACGGATACCGCCGAAAACACGAACAGGATCGCGATGAACGCAAGCGCCGCCAGCGAGGCCGATGCCAGCATGGCGCGAAGCAGTGCCATGACTTCCGATCTCCGCTGCCGTTCAACCATGGCGACACGATAGGAGAGGCGCAAGCGGGCGTCCAACGCATTGTTCCGTGCTTAATCATCGAAAATACTTTCACAAAGTTTGTTTATCGCGTGGATAAGCTGCCCTTATGCGTCCCGCATTCCCGCCGCCATGTGAGCCGCGTCACCGCTTGGCAGAGCGTGAATCCGTAAACTGCCGCGATGGCTAATGTGTGGCTCGCGCGCGCGCTGTGCAATATGTTCGATTGGACGGCAAAGACGTTCCGCCGTGAGCTGCGTCAAGCCAGGCACATCAAGACCGGACGGCGCGGCGAAGATCAGGCATATTTCCATTTGCGCCAGCTCGGATACGTTATCGTGGCGCGCAACTGGCGCACCGTCAGGCATCGAGGTGAGCTCGACCTGATTGGCTGGGACCAGCATGTGCTCTGCTTCATCGAGGTTAAAACCCGTACGTCCCGCGATGTAAAGCCCGCCGAAGCGGCAGTCGACCGGGGGAAACGGCAGCAGGTCGCCCGCATGGCTCGCGAGTACCTGCGGCACCTGCGTCCGGGAATTCCGATCCGCTTCGATGTGGTTTCCGTTTACCTCGAACCGGGCCAGCGGGACGAAATCCAAGTATTCAAGAACGCTTATTCATGGCGTAGTATGAAACCAGTCCGCTCCCGTTGACTGCGGATGCGAGTCATCCGGCTTTCCGCTTACCGCCAGGAGCTTTCAGAGAGGTTGCGCTTGCCCGAACTGCGAAAAGATCCGATCGTTGGCCGTTGGGTAATTGTCTCGACTGACCGCGCTAAGCGCCCCACCGACTTTTTCCGCGAGCAGGTCACCCTGAAGGGCGGCTTCTGTCCGTTCTGCTACGGCAACGAGTCTAAGACTCCTCCCGAGATTCTTGCCTATCGCCCTCCGCGGAATGGCGGCCCACAGCCGCCGCGCGACTCTCCCGGTTGGACGGTGCGGGTCGTTCCGAACAAGTTTCCGGCGCTCGGCATTGAAGGCAACCTGAATCGCCAGGCCGAGGGCATGTTCGACAAAATGACCGGCATCGGCGCGCACGAGGTCATTATCGAATCGCCCGAACACGCAGCGACGCTGGCGAAGCTTCCCGCCAAGCGCATTGAGGACGTGCTATGGGCTTTTCGCGACCGTATCGTCGACCTCAAGCGAGACCGCCGATTCAAATACATTCTCCTGTTCAAAAATTATGGAGAGGCCGCCGGAGCCACTCTCGAACATCCGCACGCGCAGTTGATCGCGCTGCCCATCATTCCCAAGCATGCTCTGGAAGAACTCGAAGGCGCCAAGCAGTACTACATCTTCAAGGAGCGTTGCGTCTACTGCGACATGATCAGGCAGGAGCTGGAGAATCCCATTCGCGTGGTCTCGGAGAACAGCGAGTTCGTCACCATGGCTCCTTATGCACCCCGCTTTCCCTTTGAGACCTGGATTCTGCCGAAGCGTCATGAATCGGGCTTCGAGAATTCGTCCTCGCAGGTGTTTGAAGCGCTGGCGCGGGCGGTAAAGGAGCTGGCGATGAAGGCCGACGTCGTGCTCGACAAGCCCGCTTACAACCTCATCATCCACAGCTCGCCGTTACAGGACGCTTCCAACGAGCACTATCACTGGCACGTGGAATTCATGCCGCGGCTCACCAAGACCGCGGGCTTCGAGTGGGGGACGGGGTTTTACATCAATCCCACGCCGCCTGAGGAATCCGCACGTTTCCTGCGCGAAGCCGATGTGACCCACTTCGAACGCGAACTGGCAAAATTGCTATAAAGCCCGACGGCGATTCCGGCAATCGCATCTGAAGTACAACGGCCGCCTTGCACAGGCGGCCTTGAGTCTTGCTGAAACTGAAGCGGTCCCCTAGTAGGTGTATCCGGACATATCAGACTGTCATGGCGAGCGAAGTCGAGCCACCTTTTGTTTCTGCTGTCGAAAACAAAGGGTGGCTCCACTCCGCTTCGCTCCGGTCGCCATGACATCCTCTTGGGTTTCTGGATACACCAACAAGGGAACGGGTCCAGCAGTCCTGGAGCAATCCTGGAGCAGCTTCCGGTTACATCACCGGCACGCTGGCATCCCGCCGTTTGCCCACTTCGCGAATGCACTCTTCGAGCACGTCCAGCGCAATATCCGCCTGTTCCCTGCTCACGATCAGCGGCGGCGCAATGCGAATTGTGTTCGGGCCCGCGCCCAGCAACAGCACTCCCTTCTCGAACGCCATCTGAACCACACGGTCGCGCTCCTCGACGGCCGGCTCCTTGGTCTTCTTGTCGGCAACCAGTTCCACGCCGATCATCAATCCGCGCCCGCGCACATCGCCGACCAGCGGCAGAGCCTCCGGCCACGCGTTGATGCGCTGCATGATGTGGCGCCCAACCAGTTCCGCGTTGCTGACGCCCTCGCGCTCCAGCACATCGAGCGTTGCCAGGGCGGCGGCGATTGCCACCGGATTACCACCGAAGGTCGAAGCGTGCGAACCGGGCGTCCAATCCATGATTTCGGCGCGCGTGATCAAAGCACTGAGCGGCATGCCGCTGGCAATGCCTTTGGCAATGCAGACCATGTCAGGCTCGATGCCGGTGTGCTCCACCGACCACCATTTGCCGCTGCGTCCCATGCCGGCTTGCACCTCGTCGACCACCAGCAGGATGCCGTGACGGTCGCAGATTCGGCGCAGCTCCTGCATGAATGCCGGAGGAGCGGGCAGGTAACCGCCTTCGCCCTGTATGGGCTCCACAAAGATGGCTGCGCACTCCTCGGGAGCCATTTCGGTCCGGAAGATCACGTTTTCGATATGGCGCGCCGTCTGCACCGCGTACTCATCGGCCGGCATACCCGCCGGGCGGCGATACAGATTAGGAAATGGGGTATGAATCACCCCCGGAACCAGCGGCGAGAAACGGCGGCGCTGCTGCACCTTGGAGCAAGTAAGCGAGAGCGCTCCCATCGTCCGCCCGTGGAAGCTGCCGTAGAACGCGATCATTCCCTGCCGCCTGGTGTGATAGCGTGCCAGCTTCAGCGCGGCCTCGATAGCCTCCGTCCCCGAGTTTGCGTAGTGCACCCGATGCGGCCCTTTCATGGGCGCAATCTCCGACAATCGTTCGGCCAGCTCCACCAACTGCGGATAGTAAAAGTCCGTGCCCGACATATGAATCAACTCAGCCGCTTGCCGCTGAATTGCCGAAACGACCTCGGGATGGCAATGGCCGGTGCTGACGACGGCAATGCCCGCCGAAAAATCAAAAAACTCGTTTCCGTCCACGTCCTCAATCACGATGCCGCGTCCGGACTTGGCAACCAGTGGATAGGAACGCGTATAGGAAGGCGATATGAGCCGCTCGTCGGCCTCAATGATGCGACGCGCGTTCGGACCGGGCAGTCTGGTCCGAATCATGGGGCCGGTAGTCGTCATAGGGTTCATGCCGGTAGTCGTCATACTATTCATTGGATTCCTCCGTCGGGCCCCTCACAGCGCAAGTTTCACACTTTTTTTGGGGCAAACAGTGCGCGCGGACCGATAGATTGGGCCTAACGCAGTCACTTGTCCGCGGAGACGAGCGGTTCTGGCTCGAATCCGCGAAATCGCAGCCGGGGGCTGCATGACGATGGAGGCAGGAACTAGTCGCCGGCGAAAAGGCTGGGACGGGAGCTCGAGGGCGCAAAATGGGCCAGCACCCGCGCCGAACAGCGCTGCCCGCCACGCGCCCTCAGGGCACGCGCGCTAGCGGCGGCTTCGTGATGTGGGATTGGCCGGAACATAAAATCTCCCATTTACATTCTACCCCTATCACCACCTGCGGCGTAACCCCCTTTTGAGTAACGGGTCAGTCTTGAGATTGGCGGGACTGGCGAGCGCGCGCCGGATGTGGCAATCTGTTTCCATGAAAAACAAGAACATGCGTGACATGGAGAAGCACTGGGCCGAGCAAAGAAAGAAGGCGGCTAAACCGGCCAAATCGCCGGCCCGGCCAAAACGTGAGGACGCAAACCAGGCTGCGCGGAGCGCCAAAGAGACCACGGAGAAGGCTTAATCTCCACCCCAGCAAATGCCAAAAGCAGCATTTGCCGGGGACCCCGAAGGTCCTGAAATCGCGCAAATTCGCTGCTTAAATCGCGCTATTTCGCCGGATATTTCCGCGGTGCAGCGTCCGATAATGCGCAGTGTCCGATAAGTTTCAGTATCCGCCCCCGAGTGGCGGCGTTTTTGCAGCGTGAACGCTCCAGGAATCGTTATGGGCGGAGAGAAACTGCCTGGCGCACCCTCAGAAGCTCTTCCAAAGTCGCGCGCAGCAGCTTCAGATCGAGCGCGTTGGCACCATCCGACTTCGCCTCGCTGGGGTTGTCGTGCACTTCCATGAAGATTCCGTCGACTCCGGCGGCGACCGCCGCGCGCGCGAGTAACGGAATAAACTGCGGCTGGCCTCCGGACTGCACCCCAGCCCGCGAACCGCTGCCGCTCTTGCCATCGGCGGCGGCGGACCAGGACCCGGACGACGATCCCGCCGAAGGAAGCTGCACCGAGTGCGTGGCGTCGAACACCACGGGCGCAAACTCGCGCATGATGGCGAGCGAGCGCATGTCGACCACCAGGTTGTTGTAGCCAAACGATGCTCCGCGCTCGGTGAGAAAGACGCGGTCGTTGCCCGCCTCGCACACCTTGGCGACGGCGTGACGCATGTCCCACGGCGCCACGAACTGGCCCTTCTTGATGTTGATGGCACGCCCGGATTTCGCGGCTGCCACCAGCAGGTCCGTCTGGCGGCAGAGAAAAGCGGGAATCTGCAGGACATCGACGGCCTCGGCGGCGGCGGCCACGTGCGCGGGCTCGTGGACATCGGTCAGCACCGGAACCTTGACGCACTCGGCCACCTTGCGCAGGATCGCCAGGCCCTGCTTCAGACCCGGTCCGCGGAAGCTGCCGAGCGAAGTGCGGTTCGCCTTGTCGTAAGAGGCTTTGAAGATGTACGGAATGCCGAGCTCGCGCGCCACGGCGGAGATGGCCGCGGCCATCTTCAGCGCGTGCTCCTCGCTCTCGATGACGCAAGGCCCGGCGATCAGAAACAGCTCAGGCCCGCCGATAGTGACACTCTGCACCTGGAAGGACATGCGAAACAGATTGTACGGGATCGATGGGGATCATTGAAAGCGAGGATCGAAGGTCCTACCCCAGGTTAGCGCCGAACAACGAATGAGCCATTTGCTACGAATGGCCGCTCGACCAGACTGCGCGGCATGTCTCATAGGGGTGCGTGGCGGCGCGGAACCTGGGGCACCCGGCTCTGCCCAGCAGTGGAACTGCCCCACTCAAGCCAACAGAAGGCTTGAATGGGCCACCAGCGGTAGTGAGTTTTCGGACCGGCGACGATCCGCCGGAATCGGCTCTGCATCGGGACAAAAGAACCATCTTACCCTACCCAAAACCTGATTGGGCACTCGGCCAAAAAACCTTTGACTTCCAGCGGAACATGGATAAACTCTGAGCCCATCAACTCACCTGTGGGGGTGGGCGGCTCCTCTACAAAAGGATTTGGTCATGGTCCTAATTCCTAATCGCTTAATGTGGTGTACCTCGTATTCCGATAGATTCCGTGAAACCTGCGGGCTCACCTGCAACTGGACGTGCGATTATTGCCAGCAGCCGATCTGCGACGAGCATAAACATGTGGATGAGGCAGGGCGGCGCATATGCCCCAACTGCTTGAGGTTGAGCCGTTCCGCAAGCGCCTGAACCCGCGGCATAGCCCTGCGGCCATATAAGAACGACTATGACCTCAGGGTTTCAATGCGCGGGGTGCGGAGAGTGGAACGAGACAATCGTGGACTCCTCTGCCGGGACAAAACAGACATACGTCGAAGATTGCCAGGTCTGTTGTAAGCCCAATGTCCTAAGGGTTACCTGGGACATGTCTGAAGCTGCGTACACGATTTCGGCCGAGTTGGAGTAGCACTCAACTGGCCCGAAGCTGCGCACTCGCCGAACTACGCGGCGCGGAACCTGGGGCACCCTGCAAATGTGGGCCACCCATCCTATCATTTCGCTGGGAGAGTCGGGAATTCGACCTCCTCCCCGTCAGCTTCTATTATTGCGCGTCTGCACTTTGCCGCGAATTCCTCATTCGGCGAATCATCGAGGTATCGAGCAACCGCGAAGAGATCAGTTGTCCTGACGAGATTGATATGCGATCTTTTCGCAGCAAGTAAACACTTCGCGGTAAAGAATTCCTGTCTTTCTTCGGGAGCAGTCAGTCGATATGCATTTCCGAAAAGTACTCCTAACGCGAATTGGGCCTTTTCCTCGGCTTGTCTGGCAAAGTCCTCCTTCAGATTCCTGTCGAGTTGATCCAGCTTGTCAACACTGATGGCCTTATCATCTTTCCCCTCCGCCTCTCCGATAAGCCGGATACCAGTCGGATCAACAATTACGGCGTCGAATTCAGAATCAGCTTCCTGATAATTTTCCGCACGGAAGCCGAGGAGTCTAAGAGCAATTAAGATCGCTTGTTCCAGCGGCTTGCCCTTCTCAAACAGAAGCGACCTAAGTCGTTGTGTTTCGCGTAATTCGCCGTTCACGCGCTTCCGTTCTTCGACTAGGCTTCTAAGCCCAGATTCAACCTCAGAAATTCTTGACCTAAGCTGGGCCTCGCGATTGAGGCTGAAACGACCATCATCGGCCCATGCTGGTGGTGGGGTGGTTTCACTTGCGCTTCTCGCCGCTTTGTCCAAGGCAACTATCGCCGCTATGTATTGCGCGATAACGGATCGTTCAGACTTTTTTCGATCCCTCGCGCTTTCCTGAGCCTTGGCGGTCCGATTTGTATCCGGCTTCTTCTTCTGCCGCGCCTTTAGCTCCTTTATCCTCGATTCGACGGCAGCCGACAGATCAGGTGGAGGAAGGAATATCAGCGTACCCTTGGAAAGATGCAGTATGCCTCCGACCACCTTGCCACCCGTTTGAGTGTGAAGCATGGCGGAACCTTTGAAGTTGTCGATGTATGCCTCATACGCGGAATGGTCTCCAAAATCATGCCAGTAGGTAGCAAGAATTCCTAAGTCTCCGGTGACCTTGATGCGCTCCCCGGACCGTCTTACGACAGAACCGAAATTGAAAGGAATGGCGCAATATGGATCGAACGTTTCCACGATGCGTGTCGCCCGCGCATTCCTACCCGTACCCGAATGTCGAACCTCTCCGGTGGCAACTTGGAGTTCGGGGCTGCCGGTCAGATAGACAATGACTGTTTTGCCATCCCGCAAAACAGCGTCTAACTCAGAGCTCCAGTGTTGACAGTCTCGTCTCAGTTGGAACGAGGAATCATTACCAAGGCAACGTAGTCCCTGGAAAGTGCTGTCACCCGAATAGTCCGAACCATAGGACGAGGTATTGACCGAAAAGATGATTATGTCTCCATCCAGTAGTGAGCTGTCTGAGCTGAACTCTAAGTTTGTGACATCATCTGATGTAACCTGAGATTCGCCGACGAAAACAATCCGTTTTTCCATCGATCTCCTCACACAGTCACATATATCCCTGCGCGGCACTCATGAAAATGCTTGAGACCCCAAGGCACGCGGCCAGTTTACAGCCGAGAACTACCCCACTCAAGCAAAAGAAGCTTGAATGGGCCACCCATACCTTCGAGTGGGATCACGCTCCGAACTCGGCGAGAACCCTGCTTCACCAGTCCCGACTCGGAAACCTCTTGAAACTTGAAACGTGAAACGTGAAACCGGAGTTTCTATCTTCTTGCTGTTGCCGCCTTTTCGGGTCTGAGGAACATTTCTTCCTGGGTGGTGCTGGTTGCGGCCAGGCGTCGCTGGCGGTTCTCGTAGGATGCCTTGATGAAGGACACGAACAGCGGATGCGGCTCCAGCGGCTTCGATTTGAACTCGGGGTGGAACTGGCATCCGAGGAAGTAGGGATGGTCGGCGATCTCGACGATCTCGACGTAGGTTCCGTCGGGGGTGGTGCCGGTAATCTTCAGGCCGGCGCCGGTGAGCAGTTGCTCGTATTCGCGATTGAACTCGTAGCGGTGACGATGGCGTTCGCTGATCTCGGTGGTGCCGTAGGCACGATGGGCGAACGATCCGGGCTCCAATTTGCAGGTCCACGCACCGAGGCGCATGGTTCCGCCGAGTTCTTCCACGCCGCGCAGCTCGCGCAGCTTGTAGATGACGCGATGCGGGGTGGCGGGATCGAACTCGCTGGAGTCGGCGTTTTCCAGTCCGCAGACATTGCGCGCGAACTCTATGCAGGCGGTCTGCATGCCAAGACAGATACCGAAATACGGCACCTTTTCCTCGCGCGCATAGCGGATTCCGTTCAGCATGCCGGCAATGCCGCGCTTGCCGAAGCCGCCGGGCACGAGGATGCCGTCGAAGCCCTCCATCTGCGTCTTGTAGCTGTCGTCCTTGGTCTCCAGGCCCTCGGCCTCGATCCATTGCAGACGGAGCTTGAGATTGAAATTGAGGGCGGCATGAACCAGCGCTTCCTTTAACGATTTGTAGGAGTCTTCGTACTCCACGTATTTGCCGACGACGCCTATGATGACCTCGTCCTGCGGGTTGTAGGCGCGGTGGACGAGATCTCTCCACTTATCCAGGTCGGGCTCGCCGGCCTGCAAATTCAGATACTTCAGAACCAGCCGGTCCACGCCCTCCTGCGCGAACCCCAGGGGCACTTCGTAAATGGAGGCAACATCCTTGGCGGTGATCACCGCGCCCTGCTCGACGTTGCAGAAAAGCGCGATCTTCGCCTTGAGGTCCTGGGAGAGAAAACGGTCGGTGCGGCACAGCAGGATGTCCGGCTGAATGCCGATGGAGAGCAACTCCTTGACCGAGTGCTGCGTGGGCTTGGTCTTGAGTTCGCCGGCGGCGGCGATAAAAGGCACCAGCGTGGCGTGGATGAAAAGAGTGTTCTCGCGGCCAAGTTCCTGGCGCATCTGGCGAATGGCCTCGAGAAACGGCAGCGACTCGATGTCGCCGACGGTGCCGCCGATCTCGACCAAAACCACGTCGACATCCGTCGCCACCTTTTTCATGGCCGCTTTAATCTCGTTGGTAACGTGCGGAATGACTTGGACGGTCTTGCCGAGATAGTCTCCGCGCCGCTCCTTGGCGATGATCTGCTCGTAGACACGGCCGGTCGTCAGGTTGTTGTCGCGGGTGAGCTTGGCGTGGGTGAAGCGCTCGTAGTGGCCGAGGTCGAGATCGGTTTCCGCGCCATCGTCGGTGACAAAAACCTCGCCATGCTGGAACGGCGACATGGTGCCCGGATCGACATTCAGATACGGGTCAAGCTTCAGCAGCGTCACCTTCAGCCCGCGCGATTCCAGCAGGCATCCGATGGAAGCCGCAGCCAACCCTTTACCTAGCGACGAGACAACGCCGCCCGTCACAAAGATATACTTTGCCGACATGCCGACCTCTGTGATTTTGGGGGTAGATTGTGCAGCAGCCTGGTTCCAGAACGGAGGCACCGCCGCGCAAAAGATCGGCGCGTTCGGTGGGGTCCAAAGGGGTGCACGATCAATTATGAACGGAAACGCCGGGTTCGGCAAGCCATCAGTTGGACGGGTAGTGGGGCAATTTTCTGGTGGGAACCGGATGTCCCGTTCTAGCGCAGCCAGGGCGGGGTGGCTCCAATGACAGACGAAAGCCCCACCCAAGCTTCGCTTGAATGGGGCACCCCCTCAAGAAACTACCCCACGTTAGCCAAAAGCGGGCGAACGTGGGGCACCATCGAGCTTAATCGAACTCAGGCGAACGGACCCCGTCAAAACTGCGATAAAATCTGCGAGTCGAGCTTGCCGGCAAGGGTGTCACCCCGGGGTGGATGAAAACCGTGAATCGCCGATTCCAAATCGTGTTGTTGATGGCGTTCTTCCTGCTGCTGTTCACCCACGGGCCGGCGGAAGCACAGACCGCCAAGCGCCTGGTGCTGAAAGACGGCAGCTATCAACTGGCCAGCAAGTGGGAGGTGAACGGCGACCGCGTGCGCTACCTCAGCACAGAGCGCAACGAGTGGGAGGAGGTTCCGGCCTCCATGGTCGACTGGCCAGCCACTGAGAACTTCGAGAAGCAGCGAGAGTCGCAGCGCAAGTTGGAGCTGAAACAATCGGAGGAAGAGGAAGAGGCGGAAAAGGTCGCGGCCAGCCCGGTCATCGCTCCCGGACTCCATCTTCCCAATTCCGGAGGGGTGTACCTGCTCGACACCTACAACGGAGAGTTGCAACTGACCGAACTCAGTCAGAGCAGCGGCGAGTTGAACCGCCGAACCGGCCACAACATCCTGCGAGGAGCCATTGCCCCTATCACCTCATCGAGGCAGTCGATAGAACTGAAGGGCGAGCACGCTCGAACCCAGTCCCACGTGCAGCAACCGGCGATCTTTCTCGATATCGACCAGGACCCCGGAACCAAATCGCTGCCGCTCGCCGAACGCTTCCGGATCGCGAGACTGGAACCGAAAAAAGACGCGCGGGTGGTGGAGATCGTGAAGATTGCCATCACCGGAAAAGTCAGCCAGCAGGAGTTTCTCCTGCCCGCCACGGTTGAACAACTACAGGGCGGATGGGTAAGGGTGACACCGTCGCAGCCGCTTTCTCCCGGCGAGTACGCGGTGGTGGAGATGCTTGCCCCGAAGACAATGAATGCTTACGTCTGGGATTTCGGCGTCAACCCTTCATCCCCGGAGAATCCCGGGGTGTGGAAAGCGGCCCCTAAGCCCAGCCTTTCGACCGAAACCGAGACACCGTCCGATCTGCAAAGTCGTCCGAGGTAAGACTGTCCCCTTGACATCCCGCTAGCATCCGCCTGAGTCAAAGTTAGGAAGCAACCAAACCCGGAGGAAATCGCTTCTCTGTAAGTGGGTGCGTCCTTGCGGCGTGAGCTGTCTAGCACGAAAGAGCCACCCATGCCGTTTGGCTGAATCACCGGGTCAGGTATTTCGAGCCGAGCGTGGTAATGAGAACGTCGGCACGCGTTGGGAGCTGATGGAATTACAGACGACAACAGCGAAAAACCGAGCTATCCTGCCAATATCTGAGGCGGGAAGGGCCAAGAAGCAACCATTGACACAGGCAAAGAAAATTCTGGCTTCCGGAATTTCAGAAGCGGAAGCAATTGAGCGCGCAAAACAGGGAGACGGCGAGTGTTTCGAGGTGCTTTACGGATTCCATAAGCGCCGGGTCTATTCCCTCTGCCTGCGCATGACCGGTAATACCGCCGAGGCGGAAGATCTGACCCAGGAAGCTTTCCTGCAGCTTTATCGCAAGATTGCGACCTTTCGCGGGGAGTCAGCTTTTTCAACCTGGTTGCACCGGCTGGCAGTCAACGTGGTACTCATGCAGCTTCGCAAGAAGGGGTTGCCGGAAGTTTCGTTGCAGGAGTCGCTGGAGCCGCAGGAAGAAGACGGACCCAAAAGAGATATTGGCGCGCGTGATAACGTGCTCGCCGGATCGATCGACCGGGTGAACCTGGAACGCGCCATCGAAAGCCTTCCCCCTGGCTATCGAATCATTTTTGTACTGCACGACATTGAAGGATATGAACATAACGAAATCGCCGAGATGATGGGTTGCTCAATCGGCAACAGCAAATCTCAGCTTCACAAAGCGCGAATGAAACTGCGCGATCTCCTTCGGACCAGCAGAGCCGAAAAGGCCTTAAAGCGCTGAGAGAGAGCGCCAGTGGGTTTCGAGAGAAAGGTACGAAATCGCGCTTGGCATTGGGAGAGAGAACATGACTTGTGGGGAATTCCAAAGCGTCCTGCCGTTCATCATTGAGACGGGTGGAAACGCCACGGAAGAAGAGCACCTGAAAACCTGTAAGGTTTGCAGCGACCTGGTTGCCGACCTTCGATACATTGCCGAACAGGCAAAGCTGCTGGTTCCGATGGAGGAGCCAAGCGGCCGGGTATGGAACGAGATTCAGAAGTCGCTGGAGCGGGAAGGCTTGGCTAAGCCAGCCGGGAGCCGCAAAGGCCTGTTGGGGTTTCATGCAGTTCTCTGGATTATTGCGTTTGGCGCAGTTGTTCAGTTTGTGAGGTGGTAGTAACTTCCTCGTCCGCCTGCTTCGCCCGGAGCCGCCAGGCAACTTAGGCAGCGTGGCTTTAGCGTCCTCAGCCGGGAGCAGAGCAGGCGACGGGCAATCGGGCAGTCCCTCGCCCGCGCGCTTTCTTTCCGAAACTCTCCTCATGCTAAAATCAAGGCGATTTGCGCCCCGTCAAACGCGGTCGAGCTGAAGCCGCACCCCTTCAAAGCGCTATTATGAAACAGGCTCTACGCAACCAATGACAAGCGCGGTGCAGAGCGGTCCCATACTTCTGGTGGGGTTCATGGGGGCTGGCAAGTCCAGTGTCGGCGCCGCCCTGGCTAGCGAGTTGGGATGCAGTTTCGTCGATCTCGATGCCGTGGTGGAGAACAGCGCAGGGCAGCCGGTTGCGGCGATTTTTAGCGCGGATGGGGAGCAAAGATTTCGCCAGCTTGAGTCCGAGGCACTGGATCAAGTGCTCTCCAGCGGGAGCGAACGCCGCGTGATCGCCCTCGGAGGCGGCACCTACGTACAGCCTGAGAATCGCGATCGAATCGCTCGCAGCAGCGCCCTGGTTGTGTTTCTTGAGGTAGCGCTGGAAGAGGCAATGCGCAGGGTTCGGCGCTATGCCGACAAGCGGCCGCTGGCCGCCAACCGGGAGGCCTTCGCGAAACTCTTTGAAGAGCGGCGCTCCGCCTACGAGCAGGCCCACGTCCGCACCGACACAACCAATAAGTCCATCGTGACGATAGCGAAGGAGTTGGCCGCATGGGTCAGAGAACAAGAGCGGCAATAAGATTATTGAGTCTGGGTCTACTGGCGCTGGCTGCGCCCTCTGCGGTTTGTGCGCGCCCGAAACCGGCACAGCAGACGGTGGTCGATTCCGGCACGTTCAGCATCCTGATCGCTGGCCGCAAGGTGGGAACCGAGACGTTCACCATCAAGCAATCGTCGGAGTCGAGCATCGCTTCGTCGGAGATCAAAATCGATGACGGCGGCAGCAAGTCGCGGCAAACCAGCGTCTTCCGCCTTAGTCCCAAAGGTGAGTTGCAGCGCTATGAATGGCACGAACTCGCTCCCGAAAAAAGCGAAATCGTAGTTGAACCGCAAGAGGAGTTCCTGGTCGAGCACATCACCAGCGAAAATGGCAAGAAGTTCGACCAACCGTTCCTGGTTCCGGCCACTACCCTGGTGCTCGACGATTTCTTTTTTTCGCACCGGGAGATTCTTACGTGGCGATACCTGGCGTCGATTTGCAAGGCCGTGAACGGCGTCACGCAGTGTGCCCCGCAAAAGTCGCAGTTCGGCGTGATTGTTCCCCGGCAGCACACGTCAGTTGTCGTCACCATCGAATTCGTCGGCCGCGAGCGTGCGCCGATTCACGGAAACGAGACGGAGTTGAGCCACTACCGGATCACTTCCGAAGGAGCCGACGACTGGGATCTTTGGTTGGACGGCAATCAGAAGCTGATGCGCATCCTTATCCCAGCGACAAAAACAGAGGTCGTGCGAGATTGAGCTGGATTGCGTTCGCAGGTAGACCAGATTCTGTGCTGTCATGCTGAGCGAGCCGGGGCCCCCGGCAACGGCCGTTTATGCCGTTGCTGGGGTGGAGCAGCGAAGCATCCCAGGGAACTATCCCATACCGCGTCGCTCTGGGCTTTTTAATGAAATCTTTCGGCTGCGCCTCAGCCCCACGCCGTACTGGGATTCTTCGCTCCCCTTGGTCGCTCAGAATGACACAGTGAAAGTTATTACCTGAATTCCGGGACGTTACGCTAGGCTAGGGCGGTTTCAGAGCAGACGCACGCCGGAGCTATCCTTCATGGGATATACCTTTCGCGCATGGAATATCCCTTTCGCGAAACTGATCTATAATTTTCGGTCACATTTTTTATCTTTCGATTGAGGTCTTTCGCTATGCCCACATCCCCAGTTTCATCCGTGGCGCCGCAATCGCTGCTCGCGCTGACCGAGGATGAGCAGTTGTTCCGTGACAGCGTCCGGCAGTTCGCCGAGGAGGCGGTTCGTCCTCTGGTCAAGGAGATGGACGAAAAAGGAGTCTTCGAACACTCGCTGATTGAGCAGTTTTTTCAGCTTGGACTGATGGGAATCGAAATTCCCGAACAGTACGGCGGCAGCGGTGCGAGCTTTTTCGAAGCTATCCTTGCGGTTGAAGAATTGTCGCGCGTCGACCCCTCGGCGGCCGTGGTCGTCGATGTGCAGAACACGCTGGTGAACAACGCCATACTCCGCTGGGCCAACGAAGAGCAAAAGAAAAAGTATTTGCCGAAGATGGCGAGCGAGTGGGTGGGGGCTTACGCTTTGAGCGAGGCGGGATCGGGGTCCGACGCTTTTGCTTTGCAGTGCCGCGCCCAGGATAAAGGCGACCACTGGCTGCTCAACGGGCAGAAGTTGTGGATCACGAATGGCAAGGAAGCAAGCCTGTTTATTATGCTGACCACGGTGGACCCCGCGGCCGGCTACCGTGGCGTTACCGCATTCCTGGTGGAAAAAAGCTTCCCGGGCTTTTCGGTCGGCAAGAAGGAAGACAAGCTTGGCATCCGCGCATCTTCCACCTGCGAATTGATTATGGAAGATTGCAAAGTGCCCAAGGAAAACCTGCTGGGAGAGGTGGGCAAAGGCTACAAGATCGCCATCGAAACGCTGAACGAAGGGCGCATAGGGATCGGCGCGCAGATGCTGGGCCTGGCGCAAGGAGCACTGGATGTGGCGGTGAAATATGCGCAGGAGCGCAAACAGTTTGGCCAGCCGATCGCGAACTTCCAGGCCATTCAGTTCCAACTGGCGCAGATGGCAACCGAAGTTATGGCCATGCGGATGATGGTCTACAACGTCGCCAGGATGAAAGACGCCGGCATGCCCTTCCTGAAAGAAGCGGCGATGACCAAGCTGTACTGTTCGCAGGTTGCCGAGCGGGTGGCGTCGATGGCCGTGGAAATTCTTGGCGGCTACGGCTTCACAAAAGACTATCCGGCGGAGAAATTTTTCCGCGATTCGAAGATCGGCAGCATCTACGAGGGAACCTCAAATATGCAGTTGGCGACCATCGCCAAGCTGGTGCTCGGCGGAAAGTGAGTAACGCTCCGCACGGCGCCGCTCTGGCGCATTAGCGAACGGCAACAACCGCTCTCACCCCAGCGAGCAATGCTCGCTGGGGACCCCGATTAGCAATTCCACCCCACTACCCGCAAATGCGGCGTAGTGGGGACCCCGGCCAATTCGCGGGGACCTTTTTCGTGTGCGGCGGCGCTTCCGGCTATAGCAGCTTGCCGGCCAACTGCACCAGCAGTGCGGCGCGCAATCTCTCGTCGCTTTCCAGTTGAGTCGCGAGATGCGTCCGGCAATAAGGGGCAACCTTGGACGCAAGTGGATCAACCACGACGAACTCGATGGGACAAGGCTTGGTCCCCGGTCTTACCTGCTGTGCCGTCATTTGCCACGGGCAAGGACCCGCAGCGCCATGCTTTGCCGCGTCGAACTTCTCGATGGTCAGCATCTTCATAAGGGCATCTCCAGCTATTAGGGTTAAGAAACGGAGACAACCTAGCGCCTCAGCTTCGGTCTGAAGAGAAGCAAAAGGACTTCGCATCGGTCGCCGTCCGCCCTATGCATGTGCAATTGCAGTGCAAATGTGAGTAGATCTTTTGCCTGCTGAAAAGACGGGACTTACTCCAGGCAGATGCAATTCTCAAAAGCCAAACCACTGCATTTTGCTAGTAACCACTGCGTTTTGCAGTACTGCAAAGTTCTGGACATGCACGCCGCAATGCAGCCTTTGCGCACGCCACGGAGTCAGAAAGGTGAATCCGCGTGACGGGCGTCACGCAAAAGACAAGGACATCAAGCGAGGATTCGCGGTGCGTGCCTGCCGCGAATCCGGTCTAACGTTTGCCTTCCGGCACAAGATCAGGAACTCGGCGGCAGAGCTCAAGTACGGTAGAATTGTGACGTTCCACCCCAGCAACGGCAAAAACCGCCGTTGCCGGGGACCCGGGGGGAGCGTAGCTCAGGTGGATAGAGCATCTGCCTTCTAAGCAGAGGGTCGCAGGTTCGAGTCCTGCCGCTCCTACCATTTGCTTTTGATAGGCCTAGCTGCCGGCTGGATTCTTCTCTAAGCACTGCTTTCTGAGCCGCTGTCTTTGCCCGGTGGCGCATTATAAAGCTTCTACGCTCTTATGGCGGCCATTCTTATCTTCCTCGCCACTTATCTGGTGCTCGTCATCGGCCGATTGCCGTGGTCCCGGGTCGACCGAACGGGCGGGTGCATCATCGGCGCCAGCCTGATGATCGCCTTCGGTGCCCTGGATTTAAAGCAAGCAGTCGCCGCCATCGATTTCGACACCATCATCCTGCTGTTCGGCATGATGATCGTGGTCGCCAACCTGCGCCTCTCCGGCTTTTTCGGCGCGGTGGCCGAGTGGGTGGTGGAGCATGCGCACGGGCCGTTCGTCCTGCTGGCCGCCATCGTCCTGGTGGCCGGATTCTTCTCGGCTTTCTTTGTGAACGACACCATGTGCCTGGTGCTCACGCCTCTGGTGCTGGAAATTACCCGCCGACTGCGCCGCAACGCCTTGCCTTACCTGCTTGCCGTGGCAACGGCGTCAAACATCGGGAGTGTGGCGACGATTACGGGCAATCCGCAGAACATGATGATCGGCAGTTTTTCGGGAATCCACTACCGGACTTTCGCGGCAGCGCTCTCGCCAGTCGCAGTGGTGGGGCTAATGTTGACGGTGGCCGTGATCGCCGCCATCTACCATCGAGAGTTCCGGCTCCGGGAAAAGGTCGCACTCGAACAACGCCCGATACACACCAACCGTGTGCTGATGTGGAAGTCGTTGATCGTGTCGGCGGGCATGATCGGATTCTTCTTCGTGGGTTGGCCGGTTCCGAAAGTGGCGCTCATAGCGGGTGCGCTGCTGCTGGTTACACGGAGCGTGAAACCGGAGAAGATTTACCGCGAGATCGATTGGTCATTGCTGGTGCTCTTCATCGGACTCTTTATCGTGGTGGCGGGCGTGGAGACAACCGCCCTGCCCGACGACCTTTTCCGCACCGCGCAACGATACCACCTGGAGCGCCCCTCCGTGCTGAGCACGTTTGCGGCCCTGCTATCCAATGTCGTGAGCAACGTGCCCGCGGTCCTGGTGTTCAAGCCCTTCATCACTCGCCTGGGCGACCCCGGGCGGGCGTGGCTCACACTGGCTATGTCCACCACGCTGGCGGGCAATCTGACCATTCTCGGTTCGGTTGCGAACCTGATCGTCGTGCAGAAAGCGCGCCACGAAGTGCAAATCAGTTTTTGGGACTACTTCAAGGTCGGCGCACCGCTGACGGTGTTGACCATCGTCGCCGGAGTCATCTTGCTGGGCTGAGCTGACGAAATCAACAGCACTGCGCACTCCGCCATGAATAAGGCTCCGGAGCAGTTCATTTCGCCGGATGGGCGGAGTGCTGTCACTCTTTTGCCAATCGCGTGTGGCACGTCTCGGGCATGAAAAAATAGAGGATAGCGAACGCTGCCGACGCCACCGCCGCGAGGAATAGGAAGCCGGCGCGAAAGCCCACGCGGTGAACAATACTACCAGCGATGACCTGGCTCAGAGCCGCGCCGATACCGACCGCAGTGGTGATGGCTCCCAGCGTGAGATTGAATCGGCCGGTACCGCGCGTCAAATCGGCGATCACGAGCACGGACACAACTCCGAAGATCCCCGCCCCGACGCCGTCCATGACCTGGATGGCCACGAGCAATGCCGTCTTGGACGTGAGGGTGTAAAGAACGCCACGAATCGGAAGTACGCCGAAGGCGATCAGCAGAAGTGGCTTTCGACCCCATGTCCCGGCCTTCCGTCCCGACCAGGACGCGATCAGCGTGATGACGAACTGGGTCGTGACCACGCACGCCGACATGAAGAGCATTGAGCTGCGCCCCTGCCCCTTGGCCAGCAGCTCGCCAAGTAACGGCAGCATCGCCGCGTTCGCAAAATGGAACATCACGGCGCAGACGAGGAAGAGGACCAGTGGACGATCCCGGAAGAGCACCCGGACGCTTTCCGCTTTACCGCCTTTCTCGCCGTCATTTGCGCCACGGGCGAGCTCGTAGTCAATCTCGTCGGGTCTGATGAGAAGCAGGACGAAAATCGTGGGGACCGCAAGAGCCACGACGAAGAAAAAAATGCTCCGGTTGGAAGCGAGATAGCCGAGAAGTCCCATCGACAAGGCGGCAGTCACGTTACCTGCCGAGTTGAACGTCTGATTGCGGCCTTGGCGGGTGTCGAATGCGGCACGTCCGACGACCCCGAGCGAGATGGCGCAGATGGCTGGGATGAAGACGCTGGATGTGCCGCCAATCAAGACCTGGGCGCCCATGACGGGCCAGAACGACGGAAATAGAGCGATCAGCAGCGCTCCCGCAGCCAGCGCGGCCACGGCCACAGCGATCAGCGCTCGCTTCGAGCGAAGGAAGTCAACGAGCGCGCCAGCCGGCGTCTGCGTGAGAATTCCCGCGATTCCGCCGACCGTGAGCGCGAGCCCCACGCGCTCTTCGTTCCACCGGTAGCCAGCGAGGTAAATTGCGAGGAACGGCCCCACCCCCGTCTGCACGTCGGCGAGGAGGAAATTGAGCCAATCAAGGCCACGCAGCGTTCGCCGCGAAGGGGACCTCTTGGTCTCAATGGACGCGTCAGGCTCGCGCGCGCTCTTCAACAGGAATCTCTTTTCCAACTCTGAATTGCTCGAATTGCACTGCTGGTGAACGGTTCAGCAAGGCCATATTACATCTTCAAACGAAAAGCGGAGTGATGTTGCTGGGCTGAGCGGACGATTGCCCACATTAGCTCCGCCTGCGGCTCCGCAAATGTGGGCTACCACGAAATGACGCATCCCTCAGGGGCTAAAGCCCGCATTCTTTTGGCTACTGCCGGACGGGCTGAAGCCCGTCCCCTTCAAAAACCTATTCATGAAACAGGGTCTACTTCGCGAGCTTTCCGGCGAGTGCGTCGTCGGCAGTCCACTCGACTGCGCTGGTGACCGGCGCGGTGCGGTGTTCGTTGACGGAAAGCCGGAAGACGTCTGGCCGGGCGTAATGGCCTACGACATCGAAGTCATACTTGGCGCGCGGGATCTCGTCGAGATCGATGTCGGCGGTCAAAATGCATTCGCCGTCAAACGTGGGAGCGGCGAGCACGCGTCCCAAGGGATCGATGATGCAACTGCCGCCGCGCATGAGGACGGTATTGGGATCATCGCCCTGCTGCGCCGGGTAGTCGGCGGGAAAGCTTCCTCGCTTGATGTATTGGCAGGCGGTGAGCACAAAACACCGGCCCTCAAGCGCAATATGCCGCATGGTTGGAAGCCAGGTCTCGCGGTCATCGGCGGTGGGAGCGCAATAGATTTGTATGTTCTTGGAGTACATCGCCATGCGCAACATGGGCATGTAATTCTCCCAGCAAATGACGGTGCCGAGTTTTCCCACCTCGGTATCGAAGACCGGCAGGGTCGAGCCGTCACCGAACCCCCAGACGAGGCGTTCGTGGGCCGTCGGCATGAGCTTGCGGTGTTTGCCAAGCAGAGCGCCGTCGGGGGCGAAGAAGAGCGCGGTGCAGTACAAAGTGCCGCCGTCGCGCTCGATGACACCGATCACGAGATGAACATGATTCTCCCGCGCCGCCTTGCCGAGAGCTTCGGTGGCCGGGCCGGGCACCTCGATGGCGCTCGCCCAATACTTGCGGAACTGTTCGCGGCCCTCCGGCGAACGGCTGCCAACCCGCGATCCAAAATCCAGGCCTTTCGGATAGACGGAAATGAACGCCTCGGGAAAGACAGCCAGGGCGACGCCTTTGCCTGCCGCTTCAGCGGTCAGCCGACATGCTTTCTCCACACTGGCTTCCCAATCAAAGGGAACGGCCCCTGCCTGAACCACCGCAGCTCGAAATTGTTTCATGGCAAACCTCCTCGCAGCTCCGTGACAACCTTCATGGCATATTAACTTGACCACCATCCCAGGTTAGCGCCGATCAATCACCCCAGCGAGCAGGGCTCGCCGGGGACCCCGATCAGCGCGGCGCGGAACCTGGGGCACCCGGCGGGTTCCCCGATAGGTAAATCCCGAAATAAACTCAGTCTGTCATGGCGAGCGAAGTCGAGCCACCTTTTGTTCCTGCTGTCGAAAAACAAAGGGTGGCTCCACTCCGCGCCCGAATAGCCCTTTTGCTGGCAAGTGTAACGTCGGATACGCAGCTTCTCTGCTCCGGCCACAGGTGTTTGGCGCTCCGCTCGCCATGACATCCTCTTAGAGCTTGCTTCATAAACCGATGTTAGAGGCAACGACAAATTCCCCCCAGGGGCTAAAGCCCGCATTGTCGTTGGCTCTGGACGGCGCGGCTAAAGCCGCGCCCCTTCAAAGAACTATTGATAAAACAGGTTCTAGGAATTTGGATACACCAACAAAGAAACAGGCCCCTACTCATCCGCAAACGCTTCAGGGCCGCTTGAGCGAGGGCAAAAGCGGTCGCTTTCCGGGGTGCATGTCGACGGCGTGAAAGGCGGCGAGCAATGCGGCCTTGGACCAATAATGCCCCATCAGCGAGACCAGTTCCACCAACGCGCGCGCGCCAAAGAGCTTCAGGGCGCGGGCAAAAATGTCCGGGGCGACCTTCTTTTTTCCGAGCATCTGGCGGCCCAACTGAATGACAACGGCTTCCGTCTCGGGCAGTCCCCTGACGCTTTTGCGGTATTTCACGGCGTCGATGAGTTTTTGATCGAGCCCTTCCTTGAGCGCAACCTCTTCGTGAATTCCCCATTCAAACTGGCTGTCCGCCTCGCGCGCCGTCACCAGGATAGCAAGCTCGCGCACGCGCGCGTCGAAGCCGGCATGGAAGCGCAGGTATTCATTCATTTCAAGGTCGAGCTTCGCCACTGGCGGGCTGTACAACTGAAGACCTAAAGGTCCCTTCAGGCCGAGAAAGGTACGCGTCTTCGGGTTGAGGATGACATCGCACATCTGCTTGCCTTCGTCATCCAGGTCTTCGCGCCTAGGCAAAGGAAGGCGGAAGCCCGACTCCGGATACACATCCTTGGGAAGGGTGGCGGCGGGAATTTGCGAGGCTTCCGCGGACTGAGCAGGAACGGCGGGTTTCACGCGTTTTCGGCTGGCCTTCATGGAACCTCCGGAGTTCAATGTCGCACACGCTGCCCGGGTCATCCCAAGGCAGAACCAAGAATTGAGTGATGCTGGAACGGCGAATTATCGCACGTTAGCGGAGGTTTTTCACGCGGCACTACGAGAACGTCAACTACCCCGCCCTAGCTTCGCTAGAACGGGGCACCCGGCAAACCACGAATTGCTCAATCCATCATGCCGGCGTTTGGGCACGAACCGCAGGCGCCAGCGCCAGCGCCACACGGACTGGGTGCGCCTGACGGCGCGGCGCTGGTGGAGCGCGGGGCAAAGGTGGAGAGCAATTGCTCCAACTGCCGTCCGTGACAGGCGGGGCACTCGGGCTGTTTGGAATCCATCACCAGGGCTTCGAAGGTGCGGCTGCAATCTTTACAGACATATTCAAAAATGGGCATAGGGCTCCGCGAAATGTGAACTGTTACATTTATTATAGATGGAATCTCCGGTTCCGAACGCGGTTCCCCGATCTCCGGTTCGCTTTCTTCCCCGCCGTTGGCTGCGGGGCGCGCACGCCCAGACGCTGGCGGGAAACTTCCTGAGGCGCCCTAAGCTGTTGCCGCCGCCCGAAGAGCGGCTCTTTGAAGTGGAGCCGGGCGCGCAAGTGCTTTGCCACTGCCATTGGCAGAGCGAGCGTCAAAAGCGGTTCACCATTCTGCTGGTACACGGGCTGGAAGGCTCCAGCCAATCGCACTACGTGATCGGCACCGGCTATAAGGCGTGGCAGCGGGGCTGGAACGTGGTGCGGATGAACGTGCGCAACTGCGGAGGCACGGAGAAGCTCTGCCCCACGCTCTACAACTCGGGACTGTCAGGCGACGTGCGAAGGGTTGCCACGGCGTTGATCGAGCAGGATGGGCTGGAGGCGATCGGGCTCGCCGGATTCTCCATGGGCGGCAACCAGGTGCTGAAGTGCGCGGGCGAGTGGGGCGCGGGCGCTCCGCGCGAGGTGCGCGCGATAGCGGCCGTCTCGCCGGCATGCGATCTCGCCAGCTCCGCCGATCGATTGCACCAGCCGCAGAATCGCATGTACGAGATGTGGTTCCTGCACGGCCTGTTTCAGCGCTTCCGGCGCAAGGCGCGGCTGTTTCCCGGCCAGTACGACGTCGAACTGCTGCGCAAGGTGCATAGCATACGGCAGTTCGATGACTTGATTACGGCGCGATACATGGGCTTTCAAAGCGCCGACGATTACTACGCGCAGGCAAGCGCCGCGCGCTTTCTCGATCGAATTGCGATTCCCGCGCTGGTTATTCATTCCAGCGATGACCCGTTCGTTGTGCTGAGGCCGGAGACGGAAGCGAAGCTGGCGGCCAATCCGAATATCACCTACCTGCGCAGCGAGCACGGCGGACATTGCGCTTTTCTGGCCGCGCCGGATGGCTACGACGGCCGCTGGGCGGAACAGCAGGTCATCGAGTTTCTGGCTGGCGATATTGAAGGAACTTCGGAAAAGGCAACTACCCCACCTTGGCGTCGAACAGCCAAGTGAGCCGTTTGCTACAACCGCACGGCTTGACCCAGCCGAGCGGCGTGTCTCAAAGGAGTGCTCGGCGACGCGGAAGGTGGGGCACCCGCAGCGCTTCTTATTCTCCCTCAACACTTCTTATTCTCCATTCCGGCCACCCGCGCGGCATCCCCACATTTGCCAATGGAGGGCAAATATGGGCCACCGTCAGCGTGATGTTGAGGAAAATCAACTACCCCACCTTAAAGTATTGGGCCACCTTCAGCGTTTATTCCCCATCGCCGTGGTGCCCGACCGTCTTTCCAAATCCCCTGAGCCCCATTTCACGCGTTTATAGGGCTTGTAAGCGGGCTGCCACATGGTGGAGTGAACAGCCCCGGCGATCTGCCGGTCATCATCATGATCATGGCGCGGCTCGGCAACGCCGTCGAGCTGCGCCTGTTTGGCCACCGCGTTGCCGACGACCTCGGCGACTTCGCGCAAGCGGCTGACCGCGGGCAGCAGCGTGTTCTCGGGATCGCGCGCGGCGGGAGACGTTTCGGCCAGCGCCTTGGCGGCGGCCATGAACATGGCCTCGGTCACCCGGCGCGCATTCATGGCGAGCACACCCAAGCCGACTCCGGGAAAGATATAGGCATTGTTCGTCTGGTCGACGGCCAGCGGTTTTCCGTGGCGCATGACCGGCGGAAACGGACTGCCCGTGCCGATGACGGCGCGCTCCCCGGTCCAGGCCATGAGGTCCTGCGGCGTGGCTTCACTGCGCGAAGTGGGATTGGAGAGAGGAAAGATGACGGGGCGCGCCACATTTGCGGCCATGGCGCGCACAATCTCCTCGGTAAAGGTTCCGGGCTGCCCGGAGACGCCGATCAGTGTGGTCGGACGAGCGTTGGCGACGACATCGAGCAGGCCGATGCGGTCCGGCTGGCGAAGCTTCCAGCCGGCAACCGCGGCGCGTGGCTGCACGAAAGGAAGCTGGAAACTTTGAATGTCGGGCATGCCTTCCACCAGCAGTCCGTCACGATCCACCGCGTAGAACTGGCGGCGCGCTTCGGCTTCCGGCACTCCGGCGTCGATGACGGCCTTCAGCAACAAAGAGGCGATGCCGCAGCCGGCGGTCCCGGCCCCGAGGATGACGATTCGCTGCCGCGCCAGGGAAACTCCTGTCACCTTGATGGCGGCCAGCAGGGTGCCGGTGGCGACCGCGGCGGTGCCCTGAATGTCGTCGTTAAAGGTGCAGAGGCGGTCGCGATAGCGGTCGAGCAGACGGCCGGCGTTACCGCGAGCGAAGTCCTCCCACTGCAACAGCACGTGCGGCCAGCGCTGGTTTACGGCGTCGACGAACATCTCGATGAAGTCGTCATAGGCGGCGCCGCGTACGCGTTCATGTCTCCAGCCGAGGTAGATGGGATCGGCGAGGCGCTCCTGGTTGTCGGTGCCGAGGTCGAGGAAGAGGGGAAGCGTATTGAGCGGATGGATTCCGGCACAGGCAGTGTAGAGAGCGAGCTTGCCGATGGGGATTCCCATGCCGCCCGCGCCCTGGTCGCCGAGTCCCAGAATGCGTTCGCCGTCGCTGACGACGATGACGCGAACATCGTCATGGCGGTGATGGCCGAGGATCTCGCGGATGCGGTGCCGGTTCGGGTAGCTCAAGAACAGACCGCGAGGCTTGCGCCAGATGGTGCTGAAGCGCTGGCAGCCCTCGCCCACCGTAGGGGTGTAGACGAGCGGCAACATCTCTTCAATATTGCGCACCAGCAAGGCGTAGAAGAGCGTCTCGTTTGTATCCTGCAAGTCGCGCAGAAAAGCGTACTGCTGGAAGGGTGTGGGAAATCCTCGCAGGGCATCGAGCCGGCGCGCAATCTGCTCATCGAGGGAACCCACATGAGGCGGCAACATGCCGTGCAGGCCGAACTCGTCGCGTTCGGCCTCGGTGAAAGCAGTGCCTTTATTGAGCAAAGGATAGTTGATGAGATCATAGCCCGAGACATCGACCGCAAGCACGCCGTCGAGTTCGGCTGTCACCCCAGCGAGCGATGCTCGCCGGGGACCCCGAGCATGTTTGGTTGCGTTCACAGGCCACCCCCTGAGAAGAGCAATGCTAACACCGTGCGGCGGTTCAGGCCGAACACGGATCGTAATCGAAGTCAACCTTGCCGTTGAGCATTTCGCTGTCCAGGTGCGGCGGTTCAGGCCGAACACGGATCGTAACCGAAGTCAACCTTGCCGTTGAGCATTTCGCTGTCCAGGTGCGGCGGTTCAGGCCGAACCAGGAACTCCGTCGAATTTGAATCACCCCAGCGGGGGCTCGCCGGGGTCCCCGTGCCCGGCCATGGCCCGCAGAGACCGTCCATGTCCCTTTCGTAATGCGGTCGGCACACTGGTGAGCTTTCCGCATTACCTCCACTATATAGTGTGGCCCGTGGTCTTTGTCATGCAACATTTAGTACGTGACTGCGGTACATGCTCCAAAAAACACCCTCGAAAGGCCTAAAGAACCGGAAGAAAACGGAAGTAATCTGTTGACAGCCAGAGTTCCTGCGCTAACCTGCTGAGCAGCAGTACACCCAAGCAAGGCGAAGCATTTCGTCCTTGAACGTGCGCCGGGACGGAAGAACTTGTCCGTCGCCGGCGGCTAAATTCTGTGGAAAGGTCAGCAGCAATGGCCGATTCGCCTGAAGTGATGAACATCAGACAGGCCTCGCAATACCTGGGCGTGAGTCCGGACACTTTATATAAGTACGTGTCGGAAGAAAAGATTCCCGCCTTCAAGCTGGGCAACCGATGGAAGTTCAAGAAAACGATTCTCGACGCCTGGATGGAAAAGAAAAGCGCACTCGGCGAAGAGCGTGGCAAACCGCCTCAACAGGCGCAAAAGGCGCGCCTGGCGGATACGCCGGCGAAGCGAGCGCGGATGAGCGGCGCCGGGCGTTAAGGGCATAAACATGTTCGGACTGGGCAGTGCAAAACCAATGGTCGGACTCGACATTGGCTCGAGCAGCATAAAAGCGATTGAGCTTCGCCGAACCCGTGGCGAGATCCAGGTGGTGAACCTCGGCGTGGAACCGCTTGCTTCCGACATCGTAGTCGACTCCATGATCGTCGACAGCGGCAGCGTAGCCAGCTCGATTACGAAGCTCTTTGCGGATCACGGAATCAAGTCGAAGCAGGTGGCAACCTCGGTGAGCGGCCACTCCGTGATCGTCAAGAAGATCTCGATGGCGACCATGCCTGAAGAGGAATTGGAGGGCGCCGTACACAACGAGGCCCAGCAACACATTCCGTTCGAGATGAGCGACGTGAACCTGGATTATCAGGTGCTGTCGGCGGACCGGAGCGGGCCGCAGATGGATGTGCTGCTGGTGGCCGTGAAGAAGGACAAGATTCTCAACTACACCAATGCGCTTCAGCTTGCGGGGCGACAGCCGATGATCGTCGACATCGACGCATTCGCGCTGCTGAATTGCTACGAGTTCAACTACGTGCCGCCGGCCAGCTCAACGGTGGCGCTGCTGAACCTGGGCGCCAGCGTCATGAACATCAACATCGTGAAGGGGACGACGCCGCTGTTCACGCGCGATGTGAGCGTGGGAGGCAACCAGTACACGGATGCGCTGCAAAAGGAACTCGATCTCAGCTTCGATGACGCCGAGTCATTGAAGCTGGGCCACAAGGTGGGCACGGTCAGCGAGGATGCGAAGACGCCGATCCTGCAGCAAGTGACGGAATTGATCGTTCTCGAGATCCAGAAGACATTCGATTTCTTCCGCGCGACGGCGAGCGGCGATCACATCGAGCGGATTTACATGGCCGGCGGTTCTTCGCAGGTTCCCGGACTGATGGAGGCGTTGCGCCACGAGTTTTCATTGCCGGTGGAGAATCTGAATCCTTTTTTGAGGATCGAACCCCCGGTAAAAACGAGCGCTGAAATGCTGGAACAGTACGCGCCACAGCTTTCGGTGGCGGTCGGTCTGGCCTTGAGAAGCTTCGAGGACAAGTTATGATCCGGATCAATCTTCTGGGCACGCCCAAAGCGAAGGCTCGCCACCTGCCCAAGATCACCATGTCGGCGCCGTCGTTGCGGATGTTGTCGATTTTGTTGATCGCAATTGCATTCGGCGGGGTTTACTTCCTGTACTGGCGCGCGCAGAAACAACACGAGAAAATCCAGGTCGAGCTTAGCGATGCCGACAAGCAATTGAGGGCGCTGGCCGGGGTCAAGGCGGCGTTCACGCAGAAACAAAAGGAGGTCGATGCGCTTAAGCAGAAGTTCACCATCATCGACCAACTCCGCGCCAACCAGAGCGGTCCCGTGCAGTTGCTGAACGCGATCACGCAGACGGTGAATTCGACCGACGCCGTATGGCTGATCAAAATGAGCGACGACGGCAAATTGGTTTCCGTGGATGGAACGGCGCTGAGCACGACGGCCGTGGCCAACCTTATCAGCAATCTTAAGAAGGCAGGCTATTTCAAGAACATCGAACTGAAGGAGACGTTTCAGGACGATACGGTGAAAGAGTACCAGGCGTTCACCTTCACGCTGGTGTGTGAAAAGCAGCCGTCCTAACGGGGAATTATGGCTAGCTGGAACGATATAGAGCCAAAGTACAAATTCGGAATCCTCAGTCTGGCCTGTGTGCTCATTGCGGCCGGGGTTTGGTATGCGGTGGTTCGGCCCATGGAGCAGGTAAACCAGGACGACATTGCGGCGCTGAAGGGCAAGAAGGCCGAGATCACGCAGTTGATGCCGTTCCAGGCACGCATCACCCAACTGAACAAGGAAATAGAAAACTATCGGCAGCAGATTGAGCAACAAAAGGAAATCGTGCCGGAGGACAAGCAGACCGACGGGTTCATCCGCATGGTACAGACGCAAGCGCACTCGGCAGGCATCGAGCTTCGCCGCTTTACCGCGATGCCCGTGGTGACGCGCGATTTCTACTCGGAAGCGCCGTTCGAAATCGAGATTGACGGCCCATATTTCGCAGTGGTCCATTTCTTTGAACAGATCGGCAAGATGGAGCGCCTGGTAAGCGTCACCGGTCTGAGCATGTCGAACACGAAGACTCCATCGAATGCGAAAGCGAAGAAGGTTTATAGCTACGCGCCGAGCGAGAGCGTGGTGGCGACCTGCACCGCTTCCGCGTTTTTCAGCTCGAAGGCTCAACTGGCCGCGAAAGCGCCGGCACCCGCGAAAGGGGCGGCGGCACCCGCGCCGAAGAAGTAAGAGGAAGCCATGGTCTGGAGAGTTGTGAGTGTAACTTTGTTGCTGGCCGTCAGCGGATGGGCGCAGGCCCCGGGCGATGCCCAGCAGGGGGTTTCGTTGCGGAGCCCGTTCGCGAATCCGCTTCGTGCGGCAGTGAAGCCGGTCACTCCCGAGAGCAATACGGAAGCGCAGAAACCGCCGGCGGCCACTGCCAAGCCCGCCGAAGGCGCAGCGGTAGCGCCATCCGGTGCCCAGCCCGCGAAGACGAGCCCGAGCACGGTCAAAGCCGTGGGCGGAGGGCGCGACCCGTTTATCAGCCCGATTTCGCAGGCTTCGGCGGCAGCCGCTGTCTGCACCTCGGGCGGCAAGCGTTGTCTAATGATCGACAGGATCAGACTGAAGGGTGTGGTCCGGTCCGAGTCGGGCTTTATCGCGGTGGTGGTTAACACGGCGAATCGCGCATATTTCCTGCGCGAAAACGATCCGCTCATGAATGGCTACGTGCTGCGGGTCACGAGCAATACGATTACGTTCAAGGAAACAAGCAAGGACCGGGCAGGCCATCCGACAGCGCGTGAGGTCACACTGACGCTGAGCGGACCGGCCGTTTAACAGGCGGCTGGCCGGTTGCGAGGAGACTTACATGAGGCTCAAGCACGTGTTTGTACTGGCGCCACTGCTGCTGTTTGCGGTAATTGCCGGCGCTGCCGATACGCAACTCAAGGAGATTTCGGTAACGGCCCAGGGTGGCGCGACCGTAGTGGCGATTGAAACCGCGGGACCGTTCACGCACAGCGAGTATCGGCCACAGC
This sequence comes from Candidatus Korobacteraceae bacterium, assembly GCA_050015355.1. Classification (GTDB taxonomy): domain Bacteria; phylum Acidobacteriota; class Terriglobia; order Terriglobales; family Acidobacteriaceae; genus CAWBRT01. Next base: position 69,839 of record JBEKBO010000008.1, read on the forward strand.
CTTCGATGGTGCTGGTGGACTTGCAGAAAGTCTCGTCCAGCGCCCTGAAGCAGCGTCAGCGCAGCCTCGACTCGCCGGCGGTGAAAAGCTATCGGGTGCTTGAATACAAGAGCGTTGGGGGCATCGAGGTCACGCGGATCGAGTTGACCGTGACGGACACAACCAAGCTCCAGGTCAAGGAAACCAAGAACGGGTTGCAATTGTCGTTTACGGCAGGTGGCTCGACGGCTGCATCGCAGGCATCCCCGGCGGCGGCCAAGCCTGCGGCAACGCCGGTGGCGGCGCCTAAGCCGGCGGCATCCCCGGCTCAGACAGCGGCTGCAAAGCCTGCACCGGCGCCGGCTCCTAAGCCGACGGCCAGCGTGCCAGCCAAGCCTGTACCGAACAAGGAATCCGCGTCTTCGCCAGTGACGATCCGCAACGTCGGGGTGGTTCGCACCAGCGCGGGCGTGGCGGTTGAAATCGAAGGGGCGAAGACGGCCAGAACGTTGCGGCTGAGCGATCCGGAGCGGCTGGTGGTTGACATCGACAATTCGGTCACGGCCAGCAAGCAAACCATCGCGGTAAATGCGGCCGATCTGAAGTCGGTCCGCGTCTCGCAGTTCCAGTTGACTCCTCCCGTCACGCGCGTAGTGCTCGATCTTACCGGGCCGCGTGAATTCGACGTCTCCAACAGGGGCAACAAGCTGGTGGTCACCGTGTTGCCGCCGAGGGCGGCATCGTCAGCCAGCAGCACCGTGGCCCCACCAAGTCCGAAGGTCGAAGCGCCTGCACCTGTGGCGCAAACGGCATCGCCGGAGGTCAACCCAGTTTCAGCAGCGGCGACCCCGGCAGCAGCGCCCCCGGCGGCGCCCTCGGCGGCGGCGGTGGCCTTCGCCAACCCGACGCAGGCGGCTCCGGCGAACAGTCAGCCAGCGCCGGTGCTACACCCGGTAGGAGCAGCATTCCCAGACGAGACCGTGGTTACCGTGGTTGCGAAAAAAGACAAAGAGACTGCCCCGCCTCAGAGTCCCGCCGCGCCGGTGCCGGCGCAAGCCCGGAAGGATGCGGCGCCCCCGGTGCAAACGGCGACTCAAACTCCGGCTCCGCAAGCCGTCCCGGCCGTGCAGAGCGGCGCTTCCGGAGAAGGCCAGGCAAAGGTTGTGCCGGCGACATTGAGCGTTCCCAAGGAACAGCCAGGCGGCAGTGAGAAGAATGCGGACTATGTCTTTGTGTCGCCGGAATTCAAGAAGCAGGACACGCCGTCTGCCCCTGCCGCAGCAAATCCGGCCGGTACGCGGGCGAACGAGGCGGCGACGACCGTCGCGCAAGACCGTCCGCCGGCGCTGCCTGCGCCAGCGCAGCCGCAGCAGCCGCAGAAGCCGGAGCCAGCGGCGAACCTCGCGCTTGAGCAGCAGAAGGCAAGTGCCACCCCCGCGGCTCCAACAGCGGCCAAGAAGTACAGCGGCGAGCCGATATCGGTGAACCTGAAGGATGTAGACCTGAAGGACTTCTTCCGGCTGATTCACGAGATCAGCGGCCTCAACATCGTCCTCGACCCGAACGTCAGGGGCACGCTTACGCTGGTGCTGGACGACGTGCCGTGGGATCAGGCGCTTGACGTGGTATTGCACAACAACGGCCTGGGACGCGAGTTGGAAGGCAATATTCTGCGGATCGCGGCGCTGGACACCTTCCGCAAGGAAGCCGAGGAGCAGCGCGCGCGGACCGATGCGCAGGCGCTGGCAGTCGCCAAGATTACGGTTACCCGCTTCCTCAGCTACGGGCGCGCCAAGGATGTCATGCCGACCATCAAGAAACTGCTGTCGGCACGCGGCGAAGTGCTCGCGGATGATCGCACGAACGCTTTAATCATCAGCGATATCCCGAGCATCATTCCCGGCATCGACCGTCTGATTACGCAGCTTGACCGCAAGACGATGCAAGTGGAAATCGAAGCCCGCGTAGTGTCGGCCACGCGGAACTTCGCCCAGCAGTTCGGGACGCAGCTCGGGTTCGCCTGGGGCAATGGATCGACGTCGATTGGCGGCAATCCCTCGACTGGACTCAGCACGCAAACCTATACGTCGTCTTCAGGGTCGTTCCCTTACTTCACCAGCGCCGGCAGCATCCCGCTGTTCTCGAATCTGGCGCCAAGCGGAAATACGAGTGGATTAGCCTTTTCGACCGCGGTAGGCAACTACCGGGTGGACGCTCTGCTTTCCGCCGCCGAGTCGCGCGGTCTGGTGAAAGTGCTGTCCCGGCCGCGAGTGGTGACGCAGAACAACGTGACGGCGGTGGTGCGCCAAGGCTACCGAATTCCGATTGTGACGCAGAGCCAGCTCGGCGGACCGGCGACTACGAGTTACATCGACGCCTTTCTGCGGCTGACTGTCACGCCGCAGATCACGATCGAGAATACGATCTTCCTCGCGGTCGACGTGGAAAACACGACCCCGGACTTCGGCAATTCCAGCACTACGGTAGGCGGCAATCCCAGCTTGCTGACGCAGCAGGCGACGACGCAGGTTCTGGTCAGCGATGGCGGAACGGTGGTCATCGGCGGCGTCATTCAGACCTCGAGTTCGATCAACGTGCAGCAGGTGCCATGGCTTGGCAACATTCCGATACTCGGCAATCTGTTCAAGAGCCGGTCGGTGTCAACCAGCACGCAGGAGCTGATCTTCATCCTGAGTCCTAAAATCGTCCAGACGTAACGTTGTTTTCAGTCTTCGTCTCTGCCGAGGGGCTGCTTTCGCGGCCCCTCATTTTTTTGGGCGAGAGCAATTCCATAGTCGGTATACCCCTATCCGGCGATCCGCACCGGACGCGTTTCGGAAGGATTTGAACGGTGGTATTCGGTCTACCCCAACACGCGCAACTACGGCGCATGCTGGGGACCCGCGCCATATACAATGACCAGCATGGACTACTCTGGACGGCAGGAGCGGCTGCAACTCGAGCTGCAACGCCTGAAGCTGGATGCGATTCTGATTACGCATTTGCCGAACGTGCGCTATCTGACGGGCTTTACGGGCAGCGCTGCCGCACTGCTGATGGGCAGCCGGCCGGTTTTGGTCACCGATGGCCGCTACGCCGAGCAGGCACGCAAGCAAGTGGCACATCCGCGAGTGGTGATCAACAAAGGCGGTTCGCTGAAGGGAGCAGCACGGGAAATTGCGGCGCGCAAACTTTCCCGTTTGGGTATTGAAGCCGAGCACGTGACGGTGGCCACGCGCTCGCTGCTGGCTCGCGAACTGCGCGGATCGAAACTGATCGCGACCTCCGGCGTGGTCGAGGGATTGCGAATGCTGAAGGACCCGGAAGAGGTCGATGCCATTCGCGAAGCGGTGCTGCTGGGAGGACGCCTGTTGCCACTTGTGCTGCGGGCGCTGCGCCCCGGGCGCTCGGAAGCGGACGTGGCGGCGCGACTCGAGTACGCGGCACGCCGCGCCGGGGCCGAGCGCATGTCGTTCGAAACGATTGTCGCATCCGGTCCGCGGTCGGCGCTGCCGCACGGCATCGCTTCGGAGGCGCTGCTGCCAAAGCTGGGATTCGTAGTCCTCGATTACGGTGTTATACTGCACGGTTATTGCTCCGACATGACCCGCACGGTTCATCTGGGCAAGCCCAGCGGGCAAGAAAGAGGCTGGTACAGTGCGGTGCTGGAGGCGCAGCTTGCGGCGATATCCGTCGTCAGCCCCGGCGCGAAGTTGTCGGAGGTCGATAAGGCTGCGCGATCGGTGCTGAAGAGCTCGAAGCTGGAGAAGTTCTTCACGCACTCGACTGGACATGGGGTGGGATTAGAGGTCCACGAACCGCCTCGTGTGGCTGCCAACCAGGACGGCGCACTTAAGCCAGGGATGGTGATTACCATCGAACCAGGGATTTATGTGCCGGGTAAGGGTGGCATTCGCATCGAGGACATGGTGCTGGTCACCAGCCGCGGCTACGAGCTTTTGACGTCCGCCAGAAAAGATCTTGTGGAACTTTGAAACGCGGCTGCATTGGTATCCCACATCTGCTAACTGCGGCGGATGCGGGGCGCCGCCGTACCAGGGTT
>JBEKBO010000009.1:0-73138 GCA_050015355.1 Candidatus Korobacteraceae bacterium
GCTGAACTCGGCATCTGGCATCCCAGCGCGGAAGTACCGATGTTGCCGCCGTCCGAACGCCTCTCTGGCACGCTGGCGACCGTGGTCGCCGCCGTGCTGCACGGGGCTCATATCGTGCGCGTGCACGATGTCCGGCCGGCGGTCGAAGCGGTTGCCATAGCGGACGCCGTGCTGGCGGTCACGTAGGTTCCGCCGGGCCGCGCCCCGAAGACTGAACCCGCCGAGCGCGCGCTCCTTGCCACCTATCCCGAGAACGGGAATGCAGGCGTAACTGGTGAGATGGCGATTTCTCGCCAGCAATCCGTGAGTCTGGCGAGGCCAGTTTCCGAGTCGCCGACAATCCAGGAGTGAGGGAACCCTTTGCGAAAAAGCTCTTTGTGCCGGCGTACTTGATCGTGAAAGGTTACGTGGCGCCTTTCTCCCGCAGCAGCTTCTCTACCTCGGGCTTTCCGTTGCGAACCGCCAGTATGAGTGCCGTGGTGCCGTCGTCGCTCTTGGCATTGATGTTGGCGCCCTTATCCAGCAACAGTTTCACCAGCTCAGTCAGGCCGCCGCCAGACGCGGCCATCAGCGCCGTAAAACCGTGGCTATCCCTGGCTTCAGTGTTGGCGCCATTCGCCAGCAGCAGCTTTACCAGTTCGGTCGAGCCGGTGACGATCGAAAACATCAGCGGCGTCATCCCGTCCTTTTCCTGGACGTTGATGTTGGCGCCTTTATTGAGCAACAGCTTCACCCCCTCGATGTTGGAGACCATCACCGCAAAGTGCAGCGCCGTGTCGCCGCTGTTGTCCTTGGCGTCGATGCTAGCGCCTCTTTTGAGCAGCAGATCCACAACGTCGGCATGGCCCGAGGCGGCGGCAACTATCAGCGCCGTATTGCCGCCCATGTCCCTTGCGTCAATGCTTACGCCCTTTCCCAGCAGTTGCTCCACTGCCACGGCATCCCCCTTCTGGGCAGCCTCGAGCAGTTGGTCAACCAAGCTGTTGGAGCCGGCCTGGCCTGCCGCCGGAAGACTAAACGACAAGACCATTATTGAAAGAATCATCGCTACCAGGACTTTTTTCATGGTTTCCTCCGCCCACGGCCTGACAGGCTGCTGAAAAACTCCTGTTGCCCCCAGAGCGCAAGCTGGTAAGCAGGAGTCTTCTTTTTCAGCGCTGAATCGCACGAATTGTACCGCTCACGAGCGGTTTTTCAAGTCTTAAGCTGCACTTGCAACAACCGATGCCTGGCATGTAGCTGTCGATAACAGGCATTATCACCAGTGATCCCGAAACGAGGCGCGCCCAAGGTTGAGGCTAAAACTGTTTTTGCGAGTCGAGCAGGATGGTGACCGGGCCCTGGTTGACGAGTTCGACCTGCATCGAAGCCTGAAACTGGCCGGTCTCGCAGCGCAGTCCGCGCTTGCGTATTTGTTCCACGAAGTACTCGTAGAGCTGGCGCGCGCGTTCGGGGCGGGCGGCGTTGTCGAACGAGGGACGGCGACCGCGCCGCACGTCTCCGTACAAGGTGAACTGCGAGACCGCAAGGATTGCGCCCCCGGTCTGGGAGACGTCGAGGTTCATCTTGCCATCGGCATCCTCAAAAATGCGCAGAGTACAGATTTTCTCCACCAGGTAGTCGGCATCGGATTCAGCGTCGCTGACCGAGACCCCGAGCAGGACGAGGAGTCCGTTGCCGATGTCTCCGACAGTCTGGTTCTCCACGATCACGCGGGAGCGGCTGACGCGTTGCACGACGGCTCGCATGCGATGAGCATAATCAGAAAGAACGGCTAACGTCATGCGGGCGAACCAGCAAGGGTAATAGCGGGGCCTGGAGCCGTGCTCACAGACCTTAGCTCGCCGGCCACAACCGTAATCCAGGCCCCATTTCAGCCACGAGCCGGCAATCGGACCCTGCAAAACCAAAACGTTGACCCCGGCTTGGCGAGCGGGTAGGATGTGAGACTGGAGTGCCCAAGCCAATCCGACTGCGAACGGCTACGCCGTGCAGGTCTGCATGCGCGACTCCAATCCGTAATACCAGCTCCACGGCAGGCCCGATACTGTATGCTTTGTGTGTGCTGAGAGATTGTTCCGAGTTTATGCAGCAGGAGGCGTCGCGCGAATGGCATCGGTAGAGGAAAAAGTTAAGCAGATCATTGTGGAGCAATTGGGCGTCGACGAGGCCGAGGTAACCAGCAGTGCTTCATTCGTAGACGACCTCGGCGCTGACTCGCTGGACACAGTCGAGTTAGTGATGGCTTTCGAAGAGGCGTTTGATATCGAGATACCAGACGAAGACGCCGAAAAGATTCGCAACGTTCAGGATGCAATCGATTACATCGGCAAGCATTTACAGGTCAAGAAGTAGGCATTCCGGCAGTTCATCATTGGCTTACCCGGCGTTGGACTTCGCGGCCATGGCAGATGCAGGTTTGTGCAATGTTCCGTCTGCAATGATGCGGCCCGCCGGGGGCATTGAAAGTTTTGCGAGTTTGTGACCCCGCTTGAGAGGGGAGAAGGAGAGAAGCTTCAATGGCTTCGGTAGACGAAAAAGTAAAGCAGATCATTGTGGAGCAGCTTGGTGTCGACGAGAGCGAGGTGACGGCGACCGCGTCGTTCGTCGACGATCTTGGCGCCGACTCTCTGGACACCGTCGAACTGGTCATGGCCTTCGAAGAGGCGTTCGACATTGAGATACCAGACGAGGACGCGGAGAAGATCCGCACCGTCAAGGATGCCATCGATTACATCGGGCAGCATGCGAAAGGCAAGTAGGTGAACCGTCGAGTTGTAGTTACCGGGATCGGATTGATCTGCGGCGTGGGAAACAACTGCGAGGAAGTGTGGTCGAGTCTGCTCGCCGGCAAGAGCGGCGTGGCAAGGATCACTTACTTCGACACCACTCAGTATCCCTGCCAGATTGCGGCTGAAGTCAAGAATTTCGATCCGCTTAATTTTATCGAGAAAAAAGAACTGAAGAAGATGGGGCGCTTCATCCATGTCTGCCTGGCGGCCACGGATGAGGCGATGAAGGCCTCGGGTTTGAAGGTGACGCCGGAAATCGCTACCCGCGTGGGCGTTCACATCGGCTCGGGTATCGGTGGCTTTGACGTCATCGAGCGAGAGCATAAGGCGCTGCTGGAAGGCGGCCCGCGCAAAATCTCGCCCTTTTTCATCCCGGCGTCAATCGTGAACCTCGCGGCCGGCCACGTCAGCATCCGTTACGGTGCGAAGGGCCCAAACGAGGCCACGGCGACGGCCTGCACCACCAGCGCGCATTCCATCGGCGACGCCTTCAAGATCATCCAGCGCAGCGATGCCGACGTGATGATCGCCGGCGGTACGGAAGCGGCCATCACGCCGATGGGCGTGGGCGGATTCTCGGCCATGCGGGCTCTATCCACGCGCAACGACGAACCGGAGCGCGCTTGCCGTCCCTGGGACAGGGATCGCGACGGATTCGTCATGGGCGAGGGCGCGGGTATTCTTGTTCTGGAGGAGTTGGAGTTCGCTAAGCGCCGGGGCGCGCCCATCTTCGCCGAGTTGGTCGGCTACGGCATGAGCGCCGACGCCTATCACATCACGCAGCCTTCCGAAGACGGCGACGGAGGCTATCGCGTGATGATGAACGCGATTTGCGACGCCAAGCTGAGCCCCGTCGATATCGGCTACGTCAACGCGCACGGCACATCGACTCCGATCGGAGACATTCTGGAATCGCGTGCCATCAGGCGCTGCTTCGGCGAACGCAAGGTCGCCGTCAGCTCAACCAAGTCGATGACCGGACACCTGCTGGGCGGCGCCGGCGGGATGGAAGCCGGTATCACCGTGCTGGCACTGCATAATCAGGAGCTGCCGCCAACCATCAACCTGGAAAATCAGGCTCCGGAAACCGAAGGCATGGACTTTGTGCCGAACAAGCCGCGCAAGCTCTCGTTCGACTGTGCGCTGACCAATTCATTCGGTTTCGGGGGAACCAATGGCTCGCTGGTGTTTAAGCGCTGGAGCGAATAACTCTGTCTTTCCTCGCAAAGGCACGGTTTATCCGTGCCTTTGACTTTTTGCGCCTGGCACCCGGCACGCAACCGCGGTGCTTGGCAACTCCGGCCCTGGCTCGCTGATCGCGATGGATGAGGAAACCACACTGGCGGCCGTCCAAGCCAAACCGAAACTGCTCGAGGCGGAACCGCGGTTCAGCCTGAAGCAGCGCATCGCGCTGCGGGTGGTTCCCTGGTTCACCCGTGCCCTGCTGATTCTGCTCGGTAGCACGCTGCGCTTCGAACACAGTTGGGATGGCGATCCTCCTCTGCCAGCAGGGACCGATCAGCCTCCGCCGGGGGCGATCGTGCCTTTATGGCATGGATGTCTTCTGTCCGCGGCCTACTACTTTCGCGGGCGGGACGCGGCGATCATGGTCAGCAGCAGCTTTGACGGCGAGCTGATCACGCGCGTCCTCCATCGCCTTGGCTTTCGCACCATTCGCGGCTCCAGCACGCGCGGCGCGGTGCGTGCCCTGCTCGGCATGCGCAACCAGGCGGCGCAGGGAGCGTTTACAATTTTTACCGCCGATGGCCCCAAGGGGCCGCGATTTGTTGCCAAGCCTGGACCATTGCTGCTGGCGCGCAGCACCCAACGGCCGATCTACTGCTTTTATTTCGCTCCGCTCCGCGCCTGGCAACTGAATACCTGGGACGGCCTGCTGATTCCCAAGCCGTTCACGAAGGTGCATCTGCGTTGGTCGAAACGCATCGAGGTGCCCGCCGGCGTCAACTCGGAGGGGATCAGAACCTATTACGGGCAGATGCAGGCAGCGCTGGAAGACGCCCGTCTTGAAGCTGAAAAGCGGGCGAAAGCGAGTGATTGACGATCGCAGATGGAAGATTGCCTTCGCGTCGCGCTAGTCGGTGGCGCAGCGAATAAGAAGCGGTATCCGCTGCTTGAAATCCTTCTGTTGACAAGCTCATGCCAGATAACTAGAGTCGAAGCGATTCATCTCGCCGCCCCCGTGGCGGCGAATTGCTCTTTGCAATTTTGTGTTCGCGCGTCCGCAGACGCCCAAGGCTGCGGACTGGGAAGCGGGTGAGAATCCCGCGCTGCCGCGCAACTGTAAGCGAGTCAAGAGCGACTGCCGAAGCAATCACTGCATCGCTTGAGAACCGCCGGCCACTGTGCACTTGCAATCCGCATGGGAAGGCCGTTGGGTCTGGAATCCAGTAACTCCGGACGTGCTCGCCAAGCCAGGAGACCGGCGCGAACGCCGACAAGAACCTCTTTCGCGTGCAAAGGAGGATTGTTATGCGAACGATCCGCGCATTGTTTCTGCTGGCGTTAGTGAGCGCCGCTCTGGTTTTTCAACTTTCCGCTTCCGAAATCAAGATCCAAATTGTCGATCCTCATTCCGCTTTGGTGGGCTCGGCCCGGGTGACGCTGTACGGTCAGCGGGAAACCGCGCCGATTGCCGTCCGCTCGGCCACCGCCAACGGAGTTGCCGAATTCCACGACTTGCAGCCGGGACACTACCGCGTACAGGTGCTTGCACCCGGTTTCGCGCCGGAGACGCAGGAGATCACACTCGAGCAGACGGCCTCGTTGACCCTGCATCTGAAGCTGGCCACCGCCGAACAGACAGTATCGGTCACGGCGGCGGCGACCCCGGCGACCGGCGCAGAGACCAGCAGTGATGTCTCCTTGATTGAAACTCCGGAGTTGCGCTCTCTACAGCCGGTCTCGATGGGCGAGATTCTGCGTTTCGCCCCAGGTGCGGTTATTAGCGATACGGGTCAGCGCGGCGGCCTTACTTCGCTTTTTGTCCGTGGTGGCGAGTCCACCTACAACAAGGTGATTATCGACGGTGTTCCGGTCAACGAGCCAGGCGGAACTTTTGACTTCGGAGTTGTCTCCACTCCGCAGGTCGACCGTATAGAACTGCTGCGGGGCAGCCAAAGCACGCTTTATGGCTCGGACGCGATGACCAGCGTCGTCCAGGTCTTTAGCCGCACCGGGAGCACGCGTGCACCGCTGTTCACATTCGGAGCCGATGGCGGGACGTTCGCAACGGCACACGGTTACGGCACGCTATCCGGCGCCGTGAGCCGCTTCGATTACAACCTGTTCGCGGACCAATTCAACAACCAGGGGCAGGGCGCCAACGATAGCTATTCGAATTCCACGGAGGGCGCAAATCTCGGGTACGCATTTTCTCCCAAGGTGCAGTTGCGCCTTCGCACGCGCCATAACACCAGCCGCACCGGCGGCCAGGGTGAATATAACTTTTCGCAGGGAGTCCAACTGCCAGCCGGGGATTCTAACCTGCCGCCAGACACCAACGCCTTTTCGCGGCAGAACAACTTTCTGGCCTCGACCGAGTTGAGCGTTGCCGCCGGTAAGCACTGGTACCACCGCTTCAGTGGATACGAATACAATCACCGCCGCCTCGACCAGCAGGGAGTGCCGCTGAATCCTCTGCGCGTGGATGCCTTCGGGTTCCCGGTCGACTTTACCGACTTCGATGCCTCAGGAAATGCGATTCCATCGAAGACCTGGGCCGATTACAACCGCGCCGGCTTCAATTACCAGGGCGAATACTGGGCCCGCGATTGGGCGCGCACGGTCTTCGGCTATGAGTTTGAGGGCGAAAACGGCTTTTACGGAGATCTCAATAGTCTTCCGATGAGTCATGGACTGAGGCGCAACCATGCCGTCTATGGAGAAGAGTTGATCTCCTGGAAGCGGCTCTCAGTGCAGGCAGGGGCGCGCTATGTGCACAACGAGAGCTTCGGCGATCGCGGCGTGCCGCGCGTGGCAGCCAGCTATCTGCTCGTCCGCGGAGGCGACATCTTTTCCGGAACGCGGCTGCGCGGCAGCTTCAGCCAAGGCATCAAAGAACCGGCCTTTGAGCAGGGCTTCGGCGAGCCGAACTTCGGCATCTTAGGCAATCCAAATCTCAAACCGGAGCAGAATAACGCCTTCGAGGCAGGGTTGAGCCAAGGGTTTCTGGCAGGCAAGTATTCGCTGGACGCTGTCTACTTCGATAACCGGTTCCGCAACCAGATCACTTTCGATGTCACCAACCCGGCCACATTTCAAGGCGAATACATCAACCTCAACAAGTCGTTAGCGCACGGCGCGGAGGTGACGTTGCAGGCGCGGCCCACGGCGCGCTTGCAGGTGCGCGGAGCCTACGTCTACGATTCAACGCAAATCCTCTCCGCTCCGCTGGCGACCAGTTCTTACAACCAGGCGGGATCACCCTTGCTGCTTCGTCCGAAACACTCCGGCAATGCTCTGGTCAGCTACACGCGGCCAAAGTTCGGGGCGACTCTGGGGGGTACGTTCATCGGACCCCGGCCCGATTCGGATTTCTTTGTGCTTCCGGTGGCGCTGACTCACGTGGCCGGTTACGCCCGCCTGGATGCCGGTGGCTGGTACGCGATCAAGCGCTATGTGACGGCTTACGCTAACGTGGGAAACCTTCTGAACCATCACTATGAAGACGTACTTGGCTATCCCGCATTGCGCGCGAACTTCAGGGCCGGATTGAGGTTTAATCTGGGGGGCGAGTAAACCCAGCTCCGCGAAAAGGCATATCCCGTGAACGTTGACAGCTCCGGGATATGTAACAAGGTCGTCGGATGCCCTACCCTTCCGGGAAGCCGGAGGGTGGGGTTGTTCGGGCTGCGACGCGGAACACGGAGCGAAGCCAGAGACCCTGCCCTGCGCCGAAACTCACGGCGCAAGGGTACGCTGTTACGAGACTCTGATCTGAAGTTATATGTAGTATTCAGACCTCTTGCTGAACCCAAGATGATGCGGTTTCAGTAACGCAGAATTGAGTTTCGTAACAGGCGCAAGGGTAGGGAACCCGTAAGGCGATCAGGCTTTCTTTCGCAGCAGCTCTCCGGGGTCCGTCGCCCGCTGCTTTTTGAGGCCGCGCAATTCGTCAACCTGTCGGTTGTCGAGCGCATGCCGCCGTCCCAGTTGGTGCGTCACCAGGCAGATGCGGGCGAAATGCTCCACGGTCTCCATGTGCATGTAGGCGGCAAGCAGGTCTTCGGCGTAGGCGACTACGCCATGGTTCGCCATCAGGATTGCATTGTGGCCGGTAATCAGGGGAGAGAGCTCATCACAAAGCTCTGTACTGCCGGGCAGTGCGTAGCAAGCCAGGGGGACGCGGCCGAGGGACAATTCAACCTCGGAGATCAAGGGCTCATCCAGGGCCAGGCCGGCGGTGGCAAAGCCGGTCGCCGTGGGCGGATGCGCATGCACCACGGCATTGACATCACCACGTAATTGGTAGATGAGCAGATGCATCCTGAGTTCGGTGGAAACCTCGCGCGTCCCCGCCAGCTTGCGCCCATCCAGACCGACCAGAAGGAGATCTTCCGGGCACAACATGCCCTTGGACATGCCGGTCGGCGTTACCAGAATGGACCTGCTGTTTACGCGCGCTGAAATATTGCCGTCGGTGGCCGCCACGAAATTTTTTTCGTGCAGCAATCTACCGATTCTCAACACTTCTTGCCGGAGTTGCAACTCGTTCATTTTCGGCCCAAGCTACACCTAAAAGCGATCTTGTCGGGCGATATAGTACCTTAGCCTCCGCCGGTTGGCCAAGGATTTGAAAGCCTGAACTCAGTGCCATTCCTACCACGCGCGTCGGGGACCCCGGCAGCTTCTATAATCGGGCCGTGCTGGTCGCCGACTTCGATTTCCCTCTTCCTGCCGAACTGATTGCCCAGGAACCCCTGGCGGATCGAGCCGCCGCCCGCCTGCTCCACCTGGTGCGTGCGACGAACAGCTTTGAAGATCGTGTTTTCAGCGATTTTGCGCGGCTGCTGCGGCCGGGCGACCTGTTGGTTCGAAACAATACCCGAGTGCTGCCGGCCCGTCTGCTCGGACATCGCTCCGGCGCCGTCGCGCAGCCTCTAAGCCCGCACAATCCGGCGGCAAAACAGTTTTTGCGCGGCCAGGTGGAGCTGTTGCTCACCCGGCATGTTGCCGCCGAACCCCAGACTTGGCAAGCCCTGGTACGTCCCGGCCGGAAGATCGGCGTGGGTGAGGTGATCACCATCGCAAAAGGCGAGGTACAGCTCAAGGCCGAAGTGATTGCGCGCGGCGCCTTCGGAGAGCGGACCGTGCGCTTTGCGCCGGTCGACGACTTTTTCCAGCGGCTGGATACGCTCGGGCACGTACCGCTGCCGCCCTACATCGATCGTCCGGACCGTCCCGAGGACCGCGAACAGTACCAGACGGTTTATGCCACGCGTCCGGGTTCGGTCGCGGCTCCAACCGCGGGGCTGCACTTCACGCCGGAAATGCTTGAGCGGCTGCGCGAGCGCGGCGTGGAAAGCGCCGAGATTACACTGCACGTGGGCCTGGGAACCTTTCAGCCGGTGCGGACCGAAGTGGTGGAGCAGCATCGTTTGCACACCGAGCATTACGAAATATCCGCGCAGACTGCCGGCCAGATCGAGCGCGCCCGCCGGGAAGGCAGGCGAGTCGTAGCAGTGGGGACGACCACGGTCCGCACCCTGGAGTACGCCGCCAGCCGGCACAAGGACGGGCACATCGAAGCGGAGACAGGCGAGGCCGACATCTTCATCTTTCCAGGATTCGACTTTCGCGTGGTTTCGGCGCTGCTCACCAACTTCCACCTGCCGAAATCGACGCTGCTGATGCTGGTGGCAGCCTTTGCAGGCCGCGAATTCATCCTGCGGGCATACGCGCACGCAGTGCATGAGCGCTACCGCTTTTTTTCTTACGGCGACTGCATGCTCATCGAGTGACGCTTCTGCAAGCTGACGTGCCCGCACTTAGGTGAGCACCGGCCGCGAAGGCGGAGGTCGGCGGCTATGCTAAACTGCCCGCATGAGCAACCTGATCCTTGGCCGTCCGGATACTTCCGAGTACCCTCCTTATGCGGCAGTTTATGTAAATCTTGTTGTGGGCGACCAGATACTGCCTATCCTCGCCGCCCAACTTGAGCAGAGCACGGCGTTGTTGAAGAGTGTCGATGATCGTCGCGCCTCCGAGTTCGCGTATGCTCCCGGCAAATGGACAATCAAGCAGATTCTGGGCCACATCATTGATACCGAGCGTATTTTTGGCTACCGCGCGCTTTGTGTCGCGCGCAATGACGCCACTCCGCTGCCGGGCTTTGAACAAGATGACTACGTGGCTGCCGGCTCTTTCAACGAGCGCGCGCTGAACGGTCTGATCGACGAATATCGTGCCGTTCGTCAGTCCACCATCGCGCTCTTCCAAAACCTTCCTCAGCAGGCTTGGCTGCGCCAAGGCATCGCCAACAAATACAGCGTTACGGTTCGCGGCCTGGCCTTTCTTGCCGCTGGACATGAGTTGCACCACGTAAAGATTCTGCGGGAGAAGTATTTGCCGTAGGCTTTGCCGCGGGCCGGTTCGAAGACCCGGCGGTAACGGGGCTTCGCGTCTCCCTGATTCCTGCTAGAATTTCTTGCTTGCCACAGAAGAAAACATCCTCGAAGGCGTCCAAGCCGGTAGAGCCGGCGAAAGCTGTTGCCGCCCTTCCGGAAGACGCCAAGGGCCGCGTTTTTTTGATCGACGCCATGTCTTTCATCTTCCGCGCCTATCACGCCATGGCGCGGCAGCGGCCCATGTCGACCAAAACGGGCATTCCAACCAGCGCAACTTACGTCTTCGTCAACATGCTCAACAAGCTGCGCAAGGACTTCGCTCCCGAGTACATCGCGGCGGTTTTCGACGTGGCCGCCCCGACCTTTCGCGACGAGCAGGCAGCCGGCATGCCCACGTTGCGCAAGTATGACCGCGAGAGTGGCGAGTACAAGCAGGTGGCCTACGACGGCTACAAGGCGCAACGCGTGGCCATGCCGGAAGATCTGGCGCAGCAGGTCCCCTACATCCGCCGCGCGCTGGAGATCTATCGCATTCCGATCCTTGAAGCCGCCGGCTTCGAAGCCGATGACGTCATCGGCACCCTGGCGCGGCTCGCCTCGGCGCAATCCTATGCGGTGTATGTCGTCTCCAGCGACAAAGATATGCTTCAACTGGTGGACGAGCGCGTATGCGTGCTGAACCCGCCCAAGGACAACCTGATCTGCGATCATGCCAAGGTCGAGGAGATCCTGGGCGTTCCGCCCGAGCGCGTCATCGACGTCATGGCACTGCGTGGCGACTCCATCGACAATGTGCCGGGCGCTCCCGGCATCGGCGACAAAGGCTCGGTGGAGCTGATTCAGCGCTACGGCTCGCTCGACAACCTGCTGGAGCATGTCGGCGAGATTGAACGCAAAACCTACCGCGAATCGCTGCTGCACAATCGCGATGCCGTGTTGCTGAGCCGCAAACTGGTGACCATCGACCGCAATGTGGCCGTTGAGTTCAACCCCGAGTCGATGAAAGCGCAGCCGCCTGACGTGCCCGCGGCGCGGCAATTGTTCACCGAACTCGAATTCACTTCGCTGGTCAAGGAGTTCCTGGAAGAAGGCACCGAGATCGGCGAGACCGACTACCGTGAGGCGAAGTCGGCCGACGATGTGGAATCTGTTTTTGCCGCCGTGCCCGACGGAGGCGCATTGGCAATCGCCATTGAGGCGGCAGCTCCCACAGAGGTTGAAGAAGCTGCTCTGGCCGAAGAAGCTGCACTAATGACCGAGGAGGCGGAAGAAAAAGAAGAGCCGCCACCGCTGTTCGCATCAGCGCAGGAAACCGCAGCCGCGCAAGGAATCGCTGCAGCCGGGCTAAGAGTAGCCGAAGCCGCCGCGAAAAGACCGCAAAGGATAGCCATTTCCGCACAGCCCGGCCGCGCGATGATCGTTCAGCTCAATGATGAAGAGCTGCGGTCGGCAGTGACCGCCGAAGTCCATGAAGGAGTGCCGCTGGCGGTCCACGACTACAAGGCAGCTATTCATGCCTTAGACCGGAATTATATTGCCCTGGAGGAAGTGCGGCATGACCTGATGCTCTATTCCTATCTGCTCGATCCGACCTACTCGTCGCACACCCTGAAGGATATTGCGCTGCGCAAGCTGAGCCTCAGGCTGACGGGTGAAGTCGCCGAGGCAGCGGACGTAACCGGCCGCCTGCTCTTGCTGCGCAAGGAAGTGGAAGAAGCGGGGCTCACCGAAGTTTACGAGCAGATCGATTTGCCGCTGGTCCCCGTGCTGCGGCGCATGGAAGATGCCGGCGTGAAGCTTGACTGCGAATTGCTGGCCGGCCTTTCGCAGCGGCTGGCGCGCGACTGCGACGCCAAGGCGCGCGATATCTACCAGAAGGCGGGCGTCGAGTTCAACATCAACTCGCCCAAGCAGCTTGGAGATGTGCTGTTCAACCGGCTGAACCTGTCCAAGCCGCTTAA
This sequence comes from Candidatus Korobacteraceae bacterium, assembly GCA_050015355.1. GTDB lineage: Bacteria > Acidobacteriota > Terriglobia > Terriglobales > Acidobacteriaceae > CAWBRT01. The sequence continues at coordinate 12,340 of JBEKBO010000009.1, forward strand.
GTACGGCAAGGGACGCACGATTTCGACCGCCCAAGATGTGCTGGAAGCATTGGCCGCCGAGCACGAGGTGCCCCGGCTCGTGCTGGACTACCGCCAGCTTTCGAAGTTGAAGTCGACCTATGTCGATGCGTTGCCCGTGTTGTGCCGGGCTGGAACCAGCCGTCTGCACACCAGCTTTAACCAGGTGGGGACTGCAACCGGAAGATTGTCTTCCAACAACCCGAATCTGCAAAACATTCCCATCCGCACCGAACTGGGCCGCGAGATTCGCGCGGCGTTCATCGCCGAGCCCGGCAACGTGCTGCTGGCCGCCGACTATTCGCAGATCGAGTTGCGGCTGCTGGCGCACTTCTCGGAAGATCCGTTGCTGGTCGAAGCCTACCGGCGCGGTGACGACATCCACACGCTCACGGCGGCGCAGGTCTTTGGCGTGCCGCCGCTGATGATCGACGCCGAACACCGCCGCCGCGCCAAGGCGGTGAACTTCGGCATCGTCTACGGACTCTCGCCGTTCGGACTCTCGCAGCAGCTCGGCATCGATACCAAAGAGGCCAAGCGTTTCATCGACGCCTACTTCGAGAAATACAAGGGAGTAACCGCGTTCATCGAAAAGACGCTCGCGGATGCGCGGCGCGATGGCCTGGTAAAAACGCTGTTCGGGCGGGTGCGGCCTATCCCCGACATCCTCAGCAAAAACGCCAACCTGCGCGGCTTTGCCGAGCGCACGGCGGTCAATACCCCGTTACAGGGAACCGCGGCCGACCTCATCAAACTGGCGATGATCCGCATCGACCACGAACTGCGCGAACGCAAGCTACGCTCGCGGATGCTGTTGCAGGTGCACGACGAGCTGGTCTTCGAGACCCCCGAGGCAGAAGTGGACGCCCTGCGCGAACTGGTGAAGCGCGAGATGGAACAGGTGCATGCGCTGCGGGTTCCGCTGGTGGTGGAGATCGGAGTGGGGCTGAACTGGCGGGATATGGATTAGCTACCCCCGACGCCAGGCGATGTGCAGGCCTTTGCCCACCGGAGCGACCGTACAGATGAATCCCGGCAGGCGCTCGACCATCGTCCGGTATGTGGCGACCTCTTCCGGGTGCGAGAGAACGTTGTCGGCGAGCAGCAGAGCGTCGCCGGTCAACTTGGGGAGCAGGAGTTCCAGTTGCGCGGGTGCGCTGACGCGGTCGGCGTCGAAGAAGACGCAGTCGAAATGTGGAGGCAGCGAGCGGACAATATCCGTCGCGTCGCCCTCGATCAGCTCGACCGGCGAGAGCAATCCGGCGCGAGTCAGGTTCTGACGCGCCTGCGCCAGCTTTTCGGGGAAGCGTTCGATGCTGACCAAGCGCGCGTCCGCTGTGCGCCGGAGGGCTTCGGCGAGCCAGATCGTGCTGTAGCCGTTGGAGGTGCCGATCTCGAGCACGCTCCTCCGCCGGGTCGACTGGAGCAACAACCAGATCAACTCCGCCGTCGGTCGCTCCAGGTTCAACAGCTTGTAACGCCGCTCGCTGACGCGCTGGTCATTTTCGCGGCCAAGCTCTTCCAGTTCCGTCAGGAGCTGCTCGATTGCTGGTTCGAACATGCCGTCCTCCATCGTTAGCGACTGCTCACGCCAAGGGTATCAGCACAACATTGTTAATGAGGTAATCTGCGGCTTGGAGGCAGCGGGATGTACAAGGACGTTCAAAAGGAGGTCATCCCGGATTATTCCCTGCTCGTCTGCCGGCGATCGCCGATAGCCTGCTCCAGCGCGTCGGAAATGGCCGCGGCATGTTTCCGCATCAATGGCTCGGATTCGGCCTCGATCATGACGCGCGCCAACTTCTCGGTGCCGGAGTAGCGGACGACCACGCGCCCATTGCCATCGAGCTCGCGCTCGGCCTCGCTGATGGCGCCGGCCACGCTCGGCATTTTACCGAAAGGAACCTTCTCGCGCACCCGGATATTACGAATCACCTGCGGGAAAACTTTCAGGTCGGCCACCAATTCGCTCAGCTTTTTTCCCGAGCGGCCAAGCACTTCAAGCACGCGCAGCGCCGTGAGCAGACCATCGCCGGTGGTCGACTCGCCATCCATAAACAGAATGTGGCCGGACTGTTCGCCGCCAAGTCTGGCTCCGGTGCGCAGCATTTCCTCCAACACGTACTTGTCGCCAACCTGGGCGCGCAGCATGCATATGCCGGAGTTGCGCAGCGCCTTGTCGAGTCCCATGTTTGACATGGTGGTGGCGACCACGGTGTCGCGCGCGAGCCTGCCGCGGGCTTTCATGTCGCGCGCCGCCACCAGCATCACGGCGTCGCCGTCGACCACTTTGCCTTGCTCGTCGGAAAACAGCGCCCGGTCGCAGTCTCCGTCGAAGGTGATTCCACAGTCGAAAGCGCCGGCGGAGTCGCGCACCTCGGCGGCAACATGCTCGGGATGCAGTGCGCCGCAGCCGGCATTAATATTGCGTCCGTCCGGCGAGACATGCAGATAACTGGCTTCGACGCCGCACTGGCGGAACAGCTCTGGCGCAACCGCCGCTGATGCGCCATTGGCGCAATCAATCAGCACGCGAAAGCCGAGCAACTTGGCGGCATCCACGTTGGTGGCAAGCCATTGCACGTAGCTTTCGCGCAGACCCGCGACCTCGGGCAACGGCGCGGGAGACGAGCCACAGTCAAAGTCTCCCGTGAGATCGTCGAGGTGGCTGAAGATCTCCTGCTCGATTTCGTGCTCGATGGCGTCGGCCAGCTTCATGCCATCGCGGCCGAAGAGCTTGATGCCGTTATCCATCCAGGGATTGTGCGACGCGGAGATAACAATTCCCGCCGAGAATTTGCGCGCCCGCGTCAGGTAGGCCACGCCGGGAGTCGTCATGACGCCTGCATTCACGTATTCGGCTCCCGCTGCTCGAAGACCGCCAGCCAGGGTCCCGGCGATCCAGGTGCTGGATTCGCGCGTGTCCCGGCCGATCAGCACCCGGGTTTGCCCGGCGCCGTCGCGGCGCAGCAAACGCGCGCCCAGCGCGCGTCCGATGGCGAATACAGTACGCTGGTCGAGCGGATACTCTCCGGCAACACCGCGTATTCCGTCGGTTCCAAACAGTTGTCTCATGATGCCCGTGTTCCTGGCGACAATTACTCAACTCCATTGGATGGTGACTTCTGCGTCACGACGGTTACTCGCACGGGGTAGGGGTTGCTGACCTTCACCAATGGGTCTGTCGTGTAAACAGTGGTGGTAAACGTGGCGCTGCCGATTACGCCGGTGGCGTCGACCGGGTCGGTGATGGCGCTGTCGATCAGCGCTACGCGCAGGCTCGGTCCGTCGACCTGCACGGTTGGCGGCACAACCGTAGTTGCCACGATGCGGAATCCGGAAACCAGCGAACCGGTGATTCGCGCACGCACCGGAACAACCCGCTGTTCCGGCCGGTCGAAGCTCAGGCGAAGCTGCGCCGGAATAATCTGTTCGATCTCGGCGCCTTTGGGCATGCGGATGGAATTCGCGCGAATGGGATACGTGTGTTCCCCCTGAGTTGCGCTGGAAAGATCGATCACCGGATGGATATCCAACTGCGCCAGCTCGCGCAGCACGCGCGCGGGACCGCGTACGCGGATTTGCACATGCGGGGGGACTTCGGAGCTGAACTGCAAGGCTTTCGGGACCTGGTAGAACTCGATCGGAACGCTAATCAGCACCTGCGCCTGAGGCTCACGCGCAACCGTCCACCACAGCAGCATGGCGACGGCAAGCGAAAGCACTTTGAGTCCGAAATGGCGGGTGAAGAGCTGGCGGACGAAGTCGAGCATCTTACTTTTCGACCTCCGGCTGGCCGCTATCGGGATTGCGGCCGATCTGCTCGAATTGCTGGTCGAGTTCAGGAGTGGCGGATTCGGTGCCGTGCGCCGCGCCGGGACGGACGAGGTGCCGCAACAACTCGCTCATGCGTTCCCGCAAGCGCTCCGGCGACAACTCGCGTTCGATGTTTCCGGCCACCGCAAGGCTAATGCCGCCCGTCTCCTCGGAAACGATGACGGACATCGCATCGGTTTCCTCCGTGATGCCAATGCCCGCGCGGTGCCGCGTACCGAGTTGCGTCGAGAGCAGCGGATTGATCGACAGCGGAAGGAAGCAGGCGGCGGCGGCGATGCGGTCTTTTTTCACGATAACCGCTCCGTCGTGCAGCGGCGCGCTGGGACGGAAGATGGTGGCCAGCAGATCGTAGGAAAGCTGTGCGTCCAGCGGGACACCGCTTTCAATGTACGTCCGCAACCCGATCTCGCGCTCGATCACGATCAACGCTCCGGTCTGGTTCTGCGAGAACAGGTTTGCGGCCAGGATAATATCGTCATAGACCTCGCTGACGCTGGCCTGTACCGAGCGGCTGAGAGTAAGGCGGCGGCCGATGCGCGCCAGCACCTGGCGAATCTCTCCCGCAAACACGACAATCAGGGCGAAAATTCCGTAGGGCAGCAGGGTACCGATCAGCCAGTCGAGCGTGCGCAAATCGGTCTTGTGGGCGACGTAAAACGTCAACACCAGGGCTCCGACCCCGACCAGCATGGGCGCTGCACGCGTGCCCCGTATCAGCAAAAGAAACTGGTAGATAAGAGCAGCCACCAACAGGATGTCGACGACCGACCAAACAGACAAGGACGGCAAGCGTTCCGTGATGTTGGTGAGCAGGTGCATGCGATTTGCCGACAGCGCTGCGGTACTTATACCCCATTGTAATGCAGTCTGCCGTGTCTATCTTTGGGGAAATAACCCTGATCCGAACTTGGGACGTCGGCCCTGGAGACGCAAAGCCGGTGCCGATCGGGGTCCCCCGCGCGCGTTGTGGTTGCGCGTGGTGGGGCTGAGACCGTACGGACGAGGCACTCAGTCCAGCATGGGGCATCAGCCGATCCAAGGTAGAATGCCAATAGACGCATGATTACCGAATCGTTTCCGCCGAAACTGCCCGATCCGATCCGAGCCCTTTACCCCTTTCGCACCCGAACGGTGCACCTTGCCGTCCCGGCAGTGCGCCCGCCGCAGGCCGGGGGTTCCGCCGGATTACCCGAGCGGATGAGCTTTGTGGACGAGGGGCCGGAACATGCACCTCCCCTGGTCCTTGTGCACGGCAATCTGACGTGGTCGTTTCTGTTCCGCAAGCTGATCGCGGAAGCGCGCAGGCATCGCCGGGTGATTGCCCCCGACCTGGTCGGGTTCGGGCTCTCCAGCAAACCACGCGACGCGGCATACCACACGCTGGATCGGCACACGGAAAACCTCAGCCAGCTCATCGCCGAACTCAAGCTGCCAAAGCTGACTTTGGTACTGCACGGCATGGCCGGCGTGATCGGGCTCCGTTACGCCATGCGTTTTCCCGAGAACGTAACCCGGATCGTGCTGGTCAATGCCTGGGTACACCCCGGGGCGGCCGATGTCCCTGAACGGCTCCCCTTCTGGCCTGCCACGGCTCGCAGCAGAGTGGGATTCATGCTGCGGTACTGGAGGCTGAAGCCCTTTCCGGCCTTGCAGTGGGCGGCGGCGAAGGCGCTGGAGCGGCCGGTTCGCGACGCCTATGGCTTTCCGTTCCGGCGGAGCGATCACCGGGTGGCGCCGCTGGCTTTCGCGCGCCTGTTCCAGCCCAATAGCCGCGACTCGCAGCTTGCGGTCATGCGGGAACTGGCATCGCAAGTCCGGGGGCTTCCGGCCAAAGTGCAGATTCTCTGGGGACAACAGGACCCGACGTTCCGCAGCAAGCTATTGCCATACCTGCTGCGCGATTCTCTGCCACACTGCGCCGAGCCGGTGTTCGTGCCCCAGGCTTCGCACCTGCTGCCGGAAGACGCTCCTGAGGTGCTAGCCGAGAAAGTCCTGGAGACTGGCCGCACACGAAGCAGCGAGCCGCTGTTCAAGATACTTTGAGAAAAAGGCTCGTACACGCCGCTGCGCTGATTGTCGTCGTAGTCTGGCGTTCGGGGCTCCATTCACCGGCAGTGCAGCCCTACTCTTCGTCTTCCGGCTCAACCTGCTCCACGCGAGCCGTAAAGCCTCCGCGGGCCACGCGCCCGCGCACCTGCTGTCCGGGGGAAAGCTGCCCGCTGCGCGTAACCAGGTTGCCCTGCTCGTCAAACACCAGGGCGTAGCCGCGCTCCAGAATGCCGAGCGGCGAGAGCGCCTGCAACTGGCTTCCGAGGTGCTGGAGTTTCGCCGTCCGATTCTCCATCAGATGGCGCATCGCATTACCGAGCGCCGTAACTCGAACCGCGAGTTCGCGACGCATGGCGCTCAAGCGGTTTTGCAGCTCCTGGTGCCGCAGCCGGGCGCCGGCAACGTCAAGACGCCGGTGGAAAGCGCGTATCTGCTTTTGCTGAGCAGACGCCAAGCGAAAAGCCAGTTCGTCAACCCGCTGCTGACGGCGTGCGATGAGCTCCTGCATGCGGGCGAAGGCCATGCTCTGGGCCAGCAGCATGAGCCGCTGCCGCGCCGTGAGCAACTGGAAGCGAGCCCCGCGTCCGAGACGCGTGTGCAAACCGGCAAGCCGCTCCTGCAATTCATGCTTGGAGCGTACGACCAGTTCCGCCGCGGCCGAGGGTGTCGGCGCCCGCAAATCGGCCACGAAGTCGCAAATCGTGAAGTCGGTCTCGTGGCCGACGGCCGAGATCACCGGTAAAGTGCTTTCGGCGATGGCGCGCGCCAGCGATTCGTCGTTGAATGCGGCCAGGTCCTCGACCGACCCGCCGCCCCGGGCAATGATGATGACATCAGCCTGCCGGCTGCGGTTGAAGTGGCGCACCCCGGCCGCGACCTCGCGTGGCGCGGCCTCGCCCTGTACCTGTGCGGGGTAAATCAGCACGTCGACCGACTCGTGACGGCGGCGCAGGATGTTGAGAATATCCTGAATGGCGGCCCCGTGCGGCGAGGTTACGATGCCGATGCGACGCGGCAGCACGGGGATCGTTTTTTTGCGCCCACTGTCGAACAAGCCCTCGGCGGCGAGCTTCTTTTTGAGCTGCTCGAAGGCGACCTGGAGGGTGCCAACTCCCACCGGCTCAAGAAACTCGCCAATCATCTGCAACTCGCCCCGGCCTTCGTAGATGCTGAGGCGTCCGCGGGCGATTACACTCAAGCCGTTCTCCGGCTTGAAGCGCAATAGGCGCGCCTGCATGCGAAAAATCACGATGCGAAGCTGGGCCTCGCCATCGTTGAGCGTGAAGTAGAGATGACCGGAGCCGGCCGGACGCAGGTTGGAAATCTCGCCCTCGACCCAGACGTCCGTATACTCGCGCTCCAGGCGCGTGCGCAGTGTCGAGATGAGTTCGCCGACCTTCCAGATGTGGCGCTCGGGAAGCGACTGAAAGTCGAAGGCGAATTGCGAGGGTTCACTCATGGCCGGATTTCCGCATGGCCGACAGGCCGAGTGTAACTCAATGGGGCGCAACCGGGCAGGCACCCCCATGCCGCGAGGTCCAACTTGCGCGCCAGCGGCGTGGGCTGCTAACTTGCTGCTGTGGATCATAGCTGCAAAAAATGCGGCGCAACGGTGGAAGATGGGATACCCTTCTGCCCCAACTGCGGCGCCCCGCAAATACGCGTAGCCATCGCCCGCGAGGAGCCTGACACCCAACCACTGGCCGGCACGTCCGGCGATGAGCAGCCCGCGGCGGAAGCCAGCCCGGCGCAGCGCGCGAACACCGTGTTCAGCCAGACCGAGGCCGCTCAATCAGCCAAATATGAGCGCCGCGTCGTGATCTTTTCCGCACTGGCAGCCGGGTTCGCCGCCGGAATTGGCAGCCTGGTTCCGTTCGTGCCCTTTATTACGCTGTGCATGGTGGCCGCCGGGGGAATCGCCATCACGCTTTACAAGCGCCGGATGCCTTATGTCTCCGTGCCCGCCCGCCGCGGCTTTCGCATCGGGGCGTTGGCCGGTTTCTTTGGCTTCCTGCTCAACGCCGCCATGAGCGTCTTCGGCATGTTCAACGCCGAGAACCGCGTGGCTCTGCGCGACGCCATGCAGGAGCGGCTCAAAGAAGCCCTGTCGGTCAATTCCGATCCATCGGCGCAGCAGATGGTGAAGAACCTCGGCGACATGGTCTCCACCCCCGGCGGATTGGCCGCCGTGTTTGCTTTCTCGCTGTGTCTCTTTGGCTTGCTCTTTGTCTTCCTGAGCGGCATTGGGGGCGCAATCGGCGCAGCCTTGTTCGGCAAGAAGATGCAACGCTGAGCAGGCTGCTGAAGAACTCGTGCAGTGTCATCCCGAGGTCGCGCCGGTTTTGCGCGACCGAGGGATCTGCTTTGCTTTCAGCGTGCGCAAAAGCAGATCCCTCGCTGCGCTCGGGATGACGCCTCTGGATTTATCTCGCCGAGCGGCTACATCAATAATTTGGGAATTGTCCTGAGGTCAGAGGCCAGACAAAAAAGCCCTCCCCCTCGGGGGAAGGCTCCGCTCTGCAACACCCTCCGATCGTCAGGCCTTGACTGCCAGCTCCGCGACGTGGCGCCGCCGGCGCTCCAAGTACAACGGAAAAGCCTCGGCCATCTCGTAAACCTGGCGTCGGATACGTCCCAGAATGTCGGCGCTGGTCCGGTTGTTGAGCGCTTTGGCAATCCAGTGGCCGATCTGCCGCATTTCCTTTTCTTTCATGCCGCGCGTGGTGAGCGCCGGCGTGCCGACGCGGATGCCGCTTGGCTTCATCGGCGGGTTGGTGTCAAACGGGATCGCATTCTTGTTCACCGTGATTCCGGCTTCGCCCAGTGCCTTTTCGGCTTCGCTGCCGAACATGCCCTTGCTGAAGACGTCGATCAGCATCAGGTGCGTGTCGGTTCCGCCGGAGATGATGCGGAATCCCTCGGCCGCCAGCGTCTCGGCCATGACCTGCGCGTTCACCACGATCTGCTTGGCGTAGGCCTTGAAATTGGGCTCCATCGCTTCCTTGAAGCAGACGGCCTTGGCCGCAATGATGTGCACCAGCGGTCCGCCCTGCGCGCCGGGGAAGACGCTCCGGTCGATACTGGCTCCCATGGCTGCATTCGCCAGGATCAGCCCGGCGCGGGGGCCGCGCAGCGTTTTGTGCGTGGTCGAAGTGACGATCTGGGCGTGCGGCACAGGCGAGGGATGCACGCCTCCGGCGACCAGGCCGGCAAAGTGCGCCATGTCAACCAGGTAAACGGCTCCGACCTGATCGGCAATCTGCCGCATGCGGGCGAAATCGATGATGCGCGGGTAGGCCGACCCGCCGCCGATGATCAGCTTAGGCCGCTCGCGCTCGGCGATTTTTTGCAGCTCGTCGTAGTCGATGGTCTCGGTCTCGCGCGAGACCCCGTAGGAGACGATGTGGTAGGTCTTGCCCGAGAAGCTGAGCTTGTGGCCGTGCGTCAGGTGGCCGCCGTGGGCGAGGTCGAGCCCCATTACGGTGTCGCCCGGCTGCACCACCGCGGCATAGGCCTCCATGTTGGCCGAGGAACCCGAGTGCGGTTGCACGTTGGCATACTCGGCGCCGAATAGCTGCTTGGCGCGTTCGCGGGCGAGATTCTCGACCACGTCGGTGAACTCGCAGCCTCCGTAGTAGCGCTTCCCGGGGTATCCCTCGGCGTATTTATTGGTGAAAACCGAACCCGCCGCTTCCAGCACGGCTTCGCTGACAAAGTTCTCCGAAGCAATCAGCTCCAGGCCTTCGTGCTGGCGGGCTTCTTCGTTAGCGATCGCTTGCGCAATCTCGGGATCGACTTCACTCAGTTGGCGCGACATCGGGTCGTTCATGAGGGCAGACTCCTTCATCGGAATACCTACTTTACCCCTTCGGCGGGGTGTAGCCAAGCAAGTCCGCTCGCGGACGCGAGGTCAATTCCGCAGGCGCCCGGAGCTACTTCAGCAACCCGATCTCACGGAGGTAGCGCAATACGCCCGGGTGGATTGACTCACGGCTCGGAGCCGCGGCAACCGTATGGGCGCTGGTTGTCTCCCCGGCCTGTGGCAGACGGCCCGCCATTGCCGCTTCGCCGCGATGCAGGGCACGAGCAATGAGGTAGGCAATCTCGTCCGGCAGGTCGGGCCGCGCCAGCACAAAGCTCCAGGAACCTACCGACTCGATGGCCGCGCCCTGCCCGGGAAAGCTCCCGGCGGGGACCGTCAATCGCCGCAGAAAGGGATGTTTCACCAAAATGCTCGCCATCTCCCGCGCGTCGGGAGCGATGAAACGAGCACCGGGTTGCGACTTGGCGACCGCCAGGAATCCCGGCCAGCCCAGTCCGCCGCCCCACAGGGCCGCCGCGCGCCCATCCGCAACCATCGCTGGGCCGTCACCGGCCCGGTCAAGGTAGATGGCCTTGAAGTCGCGATCCTGGTCGAGGCCGATGCCGTCTAGCACGTAGCGCGAAAGGATCACCAGCCCTGACCCACTCGCCCCGAACGCGACTGGCTTGCCAACGAGATCGCGGATGGTGTGATAAGGGCTGTCGGCACGCACGACGAACATCCCAGCGGCGGAATACATGGCCGTTATGATCTTGAGCCCGCTGGGCTGGCGGTCGTCACCGGTCAGGGCCTCTTGAACCACCTCGCCCTGCACCAACGCGATATCGACCTGCCCGGCTTTCAGCAGGGGAACGTTTTCGGTGCTGCCCTTGGTGTTGCGGCATCGCACCTCGAGCGAAGGGGCAAACTCGTTCACAGTTGCGGCAAAAGCTTCGCCGTAAACCGGGAAGCCGCCCCCGGGCGTGGCGGTCGCCAGGCTGACGGTTTGCCGGGAAGCCGCAGCCTGCTGCGCGACGAGAAACCCCGAGCCGGCAACGAGCAGGGCAAGTGCAGCCGCAAGAACAGCTACTAGAGGACGGCAGCGCATGGATGGCATGATCTTTTCTCCACGGATGCGAACGTGGTCGCCTGTTACACGGCTTCGGGTGTTTCCTCGAACGGCTTTGGCGTTTCCAACCCGGCCAGTTTCTCGAGCCGCTGCTGGTGCCGGCCGCCCGCGAAGGGCGTATGCAGCCAGACATCGACGATCAACACGGCCTGCTCTTCAGTAAGAATGCGCGCGCCCATGGTCAGCACGTTGAGGTCGTTATGCTCCCGTGACATCCGCGCCTCGTATTCGCTGGTGATGTTGGCGGCGCGAATCCCCGGAGTCTTGTTGGCGGCTATCGCCATCCCAATGCCGCTGCCACAGACGAGAACGCCGCGCTGCGCCGCGCCGGAGGCGACGCGGCAGGCGACCGCGTGAGCAAAGTCCGGGTAGTCGCAGGAGTCGCTGGAGTCCGTGCCGCAGTCGTCGACGGCATGGCCCAGGCGCTCAAGGTGGAACTTGAGTTTTTCTTTCAGTTCGTAACCGGCGTGATCGGCACCCACCGCGATTCGCATAAGGGGATTTTACCTTGGGAAACCGTAGTTGTTGCCTGCCTGCAGTCCATAAATTTCTGCCGGAACGGCGCATCCGGAAATTGCGCAATCGGCGCTGGGAATCTGGCTCTGAAGCAAGGCCGCAAATACTTGAGCGAAGCAGGTTTGACGCTCATTTCTCCCGACTGCTAAACTCAAATCTCCGACCAGCCGGGGTTCCCACTACCGCATTGCGCGTGGTGGGGTGGAAGTGACGGTCCTGGGCAAGTGTTTCCCGGCCCGTCCACGTCAGACCGGCAGACCTGGGAAGAAGACCTGGAAAAGACCCCCAAAGGCGCACCCGTGTTGCCTGGGGCCTCGAGGACCAACCGTGCGCTACACCCGGCAAGAACTGAAGCAGGATAAGTTTGCAGAAACGGCGGCAGGGGCCGTCCATTGGACAGTCGCTCACCGCAAAACCATCATCAGCGGTGTGATGGCCCTGGCAGTACTGGTGGCCGTCGGCGTTGGCATTTTCTGGTATCGCGACCACCTCCAGGCGGCGGCTGCGCAAAAACTTGGCGATGCCCTTGTTACTTATAACGCCCCCGTGCAACCCGAGGCGCCGTCCCAGGGAAATCAAATGGTGAGCTTCTCCAGCGTTGCCGACCGTGCGCTCGCCGCCAGGAAGCAGTTCTATGGAATCTCCTCAGAATACGGTTCCACGCGCGCCGGGCAGTGGGCCCACTACTTTGCGGCTCTGTGCGAAGTGGACCTTGGCAATTACGCCGTGGCCGAGGGGCAACTGAAAGACGTTGCTAACTCCCGCGATGCGGAAGTGTCGTCGCTTGCCAAGCTCGCGCTGGCTTCCGTCTACCGCAACGAGAAGAAAGATTCGGATGCTGTCGCAGTCTACAAGGACCTGATCGATCACCCTACACTGAGTGTGCCCAAAAGCACCGCGCAACTCGGCCTGGCCGATCTCTACCAGGCGACGCAGCCCGCTGAAGCCAACAAGCTCTACGAGCAAATCGCCAAAGATGACGCCAAGGGTCCGGCGGCCCAGATCGCGGCACAACACCAAAAGGCCGCCGCGCAATAAACTTCAGCGGCGCTCTCTTGGGTGGAAACGTCAAGCCGGCACATGCAGTGCCGGCGGGTGACGAAGCGCGCGCCTACTTACATCCGTTGAATAATTTCAACCACTCATGGTCCGGCATCGGAGGCTGGCTCGCGGTGCGGATGTTTTCCCTCACGTGCGTGGGCTTCGACATGCCCGCCAGCGCTGCCAACATGCCCGGGGCCGAGCGGGCAAACTGTAGGGCGCGCTGCGCGTCGCTCTCAAGGCCGAGTTTCTCCGCCAACTGGCAGGGCAGGTGCTGCACGAGTTTTCCCTGGCAGAGCGAGGCGCTGCCGACCACGGCGAGTCCGTGCCGCCGTGCCACGTCCAGCGCCGGCAACATCCGGTGTTCAAAAGGCTGAAAGGCTGCCGCATGCGCCTCGGCCATGGCGAGGTTGAAAGGCAGTTGCAGGAAACGGAAGTGATGCGCCGCGCCACCCGCCTCGCGCGCCAGCCTGACGCACTCGGCAATGCTGACGAAAGCGCGCTCGCCTTGCGGCACGCGGAACGCATTCCATGAGGCGATGCCGTAGAGCCGGATTCTCTGCTCGGAAACGAGCCGCTCCAGCCGCTGGAATGCCGCGCCCAGTCTCGCATAGAGTTCGTCCAAAGGCACCTCGCACAGTTGCGATTCCGGGTTGTGAAGATAGAACACGTCGATGGTTTGCAGGCGCAGGTTGCGGCGCGAACGCTCGATCTGGTCCTCCAGATAATCGGGCGCGATGCAGTGCATGCCAACAAGCTCCGCGCGCTGCACGATGCCCGGGTCGATGTATTCGCGCGTAAAGTATTCGCCGGCCTCCGGCGGCACCGCCCCGTCGAAGGCCAGGTAACCGGCCTTGGTGCAGACCACCGCTTCATCGCGTTGCACAAGGCCGGCGGCAATGAGGCCGCGCAATGCCGTGCCGATGTTTCGCTCCGAGCGCTGATGGCGGTAGTTGATTGCCGTATCCAGCAGGTTGATGCCATTTTGCAGCGCAACCCAGATCGCCGTTTGATAGTTCGAGTCCATAGCGTCGTCGGGTTCGCCCAGGTAAGTGCCGAGGCCGATCGAGGAGATTGAGAGCTGCGGTTCGGCTGGAAGTCGCCGGAAATGGCCCGCCCGGTCGAGGCCGGGAAACCGGCTTCGGAACCGTGCCGAGCCTTCGCAAGTCGCAAATCCCTCAATCATGATGGCGACTAGCATATCAGCGAAGCGGCACGCTTGCTCCAGGTTGCCAGAGCACGAAGGTGCGCGCCTGAGGCTTCCTTTCAGTCATTCCCTGACAGTGCGCCGGCGATGGTTGGAGTGTGCCTGTCGGCCGATGGCCACTGGTCTAAGTACCGGGATTTGGGGCCGCGCACTCCAGGTCCCCGACACGCGCCGTGGTTATGCGTGTTGGGGTAGAGGCCAACCTTGCGCGGGCCCTCGCATTCTCATAGCTCGTCACCGTTGTTCAACTTTTCTGCGCTGGGAAGCGTGTATCTGGGCGACTTTTACCGAGGAGGCACCTGATGAAGAGTTTTCTGTTTGGCCTTGGATTGGGAATCGGACTGGGCATTCTGTTTGCCCCCATGAGCGGAGAAGCAACCCGCAACAACCTGAGTGAACGCGCCAGCGATGTGGCCAACTCAGCGCGACAGAGTTACGAGCAGGGACGGGAACGCGTGCAGCGCGGCGTGGAATCCATACGCAGCACCACCGAGCGCGCCGTGGGCCAGGCTCGCGCCAGCTTCAACGACGCCACCGGCACTAACCTATAAGCCCTTAACCGACCAATCCAGCGATCAACCCGGGCGCCCGGCGAGTCGTCCGTGGCCGCCCGGGCCCGTTATGCGGCAGAACGACTCGGGAATGCCCACCAGAGTGGTTGACACTCGCGAAGCGCCCCCGGTATTCTTATATCTTGCCAGAAGGGAATTTTTCCTCTAAAGGCGGTTGCAAGGTGGGCGGAGCCGGGAGTGGCTTAGGGCTCCGGTGTGGGTTCTTCGGCGGATTGCATCCGGCGGTTCCGGGAAGTGCGCTCGTTCCGAGTTCAGCCTGCAACTCTCTTCGCCTCATGCGGTTATAGACATCATGCTGATCCGCGTACAAGATCTGGAACTCCGGCGTCAGGATTTTGCCGAGGAGTTGCAGCCGGGTACTATTGATTTTGGGCGAGAGCTCCAGCAGTTCGGCGTCATGAAGGTGCGCGGTCGGGCTGAATTGATCCGCGAGCACCGCGGCGGACGCGAGTATGTCGCCGACATCCGGCTGGTTGGAGAGTTGGCTGGCCGCTTCGAGGTGAGCTGTGCACGCTGTCTGGAGCCGGTTCCACAGGAGGTAAGCCGTTCGTTTGACCTGCTGTACCGTCCACTCGGCATCGACCGGCGCAAGGAAGAGGTCTCCATCAGCGAGGCCGAGACCGAAATCGGCTACTATGAAGGCGAAGGGCTGGAGTTGGAAGACGTTCTTCGCGAACAAGTTTTGTTGGCTGTCCCCATTAAAACGGTTTGCCGGATCGACTGTAAAGGTTTGTGCCCACGGTGCGGCCAGAACCTTAACGAGGGAAGCTGCACCTGCGAACCAAAGCAGGAGGAGCCGCTCTGGTACGCTCTGCGCGATTTGAAGAGCCACCTGCACTAGGCGGCGGCGAGCCGCACGATTTTGGCCGGCAACACTAGACCAGATCGCGGAAGGTATCCCCGCGAGGTAGCCGGGCTTCAGAGCCCGGCGATGATACTTTAAGGGCATACCGAATGTGAAATTGCTCTAATCCGGCACTTATGTCGTATCCCGGCGCGACAATCTGCCGGGAACACTGAAAGGTTTAAGAAAATGGCAAATCCCAAGCGGAGACACTCCCAGCGCCGCACTTCGATCCGCCGCTCGCATGATCACCTGACGGCACATTCACTTTCCGAATGTCCCAATTGCCACGAACGAAAAATGCCGCATCGCGCCTGCCCAAAATGCGGGTACTATAAAGGCCGCGAAGTTGTGGAAGTCGAGAAGGCAAGCTGACGTTCCGTGGCATGGATTCACTTTTAACAATTGCGGTCGATGCAATGGGCTCCGACCGGGCTCCGAAGCCCGAGGTTGAAGGCGCCATTCTGGCGGCCAGGCATTACGGTGTCCGCGTACTGCTGGTGGGCAAAGAAGACGTGATTCGCGCCGAGATGGCCGTGCATCCGGCCGCCCTGCAATTGCCGATCGAGACCGTGCATGCCAGCGAAGTAATCGGCATGCAGGAAAAGGCGGCGCAAGCCGTCAAGCAGAAGCGCGACTCTTCGATGCGGGTTGGGCTGCGCCTGGTGCGTGAAAACCGGGCCGCTGGATTTGTTTCGGCGGGCAACACCGGCGCGGCAATGGTTACGGCCAAACTTGTGCTGGGAGTTCTGCCCGGGGTGGACCGTCCGGCACTGGCCGCGGTTTTTCCCACGGCGGCAGGCACCGCCTCGATCATGCTCGATGTGGGCGCCAACGTTGACTGCAAGCCCCACAACCTGCAGCAGTTCGCGATCATGGGCGAGATCTACTTCCGCACCATGTTCGCCGGACGCTTCCCCAAGGCAGATTGCCCACGGGTCGGCTTGCTCTCGATTGGAGAAGAGGAATCCAAGGGCAACGAACTCACGCACGAGACCTTCAAGATGCTGAAGACCATGCGCATGAACTTCGTTGGCAACGTCGAGGGACGGGACCTTTACAACGGCAACGTCGACGTCATTGTCTGTGACGGGTTCGTCGGTAACGTGGCGCTGAAAATATCCGAAGGGCTGGTCGACACGGTTCGCGCCATGCTGAAAGAGTCGCTGCAGGCAACAATCACTCGCCAGATGGGATACCTGCTGGCGCGGCGGGCCTTCCAGGACTTCAAGAAGCGGCTCGACTACTCAGAGTACGGTGGCGCGCCGCTGCTCGGCATTAAGGGCGTGGCGATCGTCAGCCATGGTTCATCGAACAGCCTGGCGATCAAGAACGCCATCCGGGTGGCCGCTGAATTCGCCAGGACGAATCTGAACACGAAAATCGAGGAGCAGCTTCAGATTGCTGGTCATGCCTTGGGCCACGCCAACCACGCGGCGGCCAGGGAACCACATCCTTCGATTTCCGGCTGAACCGGCGGCTCAGCACTCCTGAAGGGAAATTCCGTCGTGAGGATCGCAATCGACATCCGGCAGATGAGTGATTATGGCGTGGCTACGTACACCCGCAACGTGGTCCGCAACCTCGCGCGGATGGATCACGTCAACGAATACTTCCTGATCGGCATGGTCGAGCGGCTCAACGAAGTCGGCGAATTGCCGCCCAATTTTCATTGCGTTCCCTTTGAGGGCCACGACGGCAATACGAGTGGTTATTTTGATTTCCGCCGCACGGTGCGTGGCTTCCAATGCGATCTGATCCACTTTCCGCAGATGTTCTGGCGGCCGCGCATGCCCGGCTGTCCCTATGTCGTCACCGTTCACGATCTGCTCGACTACATGTACCGCAACAATTCTCAGTCCAGTTTCACGCGTACGGTGCGCTTCCACCTGACCCGGCGCATGCTGCACGGAGCGGCGAAGATCTTCGCGGTTTCCAATTTCACCAAGCAGGATTTGACGCGGCTTTTCGATGTGCCGCCCGACAAGATCGAGGTCGTTTACAACGCGCTCGACGACCGCTTCCTTCTCGGGCACGCGACATCGGACGATCGTGCCATGATCGCCGAGCGTTACCAGGTGAACTACCCCTTTATTCTGTACGCCGGGCGAATCAGTCCGCACAAGAACATTGTGCGCATCATCGAAGCGTTTTCGGCTCTGAAATCGGAACTGGCCAAAAATGATTACGTTCCCGATCTCAAGCTGGTCATCATCGGCGATCAGGTCTCCAAGCATCCCGACCTGCGGAGGGCGGTGATCAAAAGCGCCGTGCAATTCGACGTGCGCTTTCTCGGCTTCGTGCCGGTCGACGTGCTGCGCATCTTCTACGACTTGGCAAAGATCTTCGTCTTCCCGTCGCTCTACGAAGGTTTCGGGCTGCCGCCGCTGGAGGCCATGGCGCATGACACACCCGTAGTGGCCTCCAACGTGACGGCGGTTCCGGAGGTGCTGGGCAACGCCGCCGTGCTCGTCAACCCGGAAAACGTCTTCGAGATAAGCCGCGCGCTGTATCGCGTGCTGCTCGATCAGTCTCTGCGCGAAAGAATGAAAGCCGCAGGGCGGGATAGAGTCCGGCGCTACTCGTGGCAAACCTCCGTGCGCAGCATCCTGGACGTTTATCAGGCGGTCGCGAGCCAATCCGCGGCTGCCGCCAGTCGCTCCTAGAGCCTCTGAAGAGATTCGCCTAGCCTCGTTCCTTCTGGAAGAGGTATGGCCCGTTCTGTTGCGCCGCCATCAATTCCAACACCTTCATGAAGGCGCGTGCCGCGTGCGACAGGCTGGCCCCGCGCCGATATACGAGTCGCACCTTGCGCTCCATCTGTAATTCTTTTACTGGTATTTGCACCAGCTCGCCGCGATTGATCTCGGCTTCGACGGCGATCCGCGGCAGCAGCGCGACTCCGTTTCCCATGGCGACAAACTGCTTGATGGCCTCGATATTCGGCAGCTCGACCGGCATGTGCAGGGCCGTCTTGTGCTTGGCGAAAGCCTGAAGAACCTTTTCGCGATAGGGCGAGCGCACATTGTGAGCGACGAAAAACTCGGCGCCAAGCTCGCGGATGCTGACCTCCTGCGAGGTCGCAAGCGGATGACCCGGATAAACGACAAAAGCTATCTCATCGACATAAACGATGATGGAGTTGAGCTGTTCGTCATCCGGACGGAACGACAGCATGCCGAGCTCAACGTGGTGGTTCACGACCGAGCGGGCGACGTCGGCGGCGAGAGAGCGTTGCACTTCGATATGAATGGTCGGATGAAGGCGGCGGAAACGATGCAGCGCAACCAGCAGGTACAACACCGTGAACTCGTTGGCGGCAATGCTCACCTTGCCATGTTGCAATTCCCTTAGTTCCCGCAGGGCATCGCGCGCCCGGCCACGCAGGTTCAGCAGCTCCTCGGCATACTTCAGCAACAGCGCTCCGGCATCGGTTACGGCGCCGTCACGCGACGAGCGCTCGAAGAGGGTCTCGCCGATCTCGTCTTCCAGCTTGCTGATGGTTTGGCTCACCGCCGACTGCGTCCGGTGCAGCCGTCCGGCGGCGCGCGAAAAGCCTTTCTCTTCAACTACCGCAAGAAATGTCTCCAACTGGAAAAGATCCATGCATCACCTTTCGCCCGAGCGATTCTTGTCGTATCACCCGCCGCCCGGGACTGTTCACGAAAACCTTATTAAATCACACCTACTAATGGTAATGGAATAATAATAAGTTTGACTAATTAGCCCGAAACCGCGCAAGGTAGAAAAATCAGACACACCCAATGGGGGAGGGACTCGACCGTGACTAATGAACGCGTACTGATTTTCGACACGTCCTTGCGTGATGGCGAGCAGGCTCCGGGATGCAGCATGACCGTGAATGAGAAGCTGCGTCTTGCTCATAAGCTGGAAGATCTCGGCGTCGATATCATCGAAGCTGGTTTTCCCATCGCCTCGACCGGCGACTTCGAAGCGGTTCAGCGGGTTTCACGCGAAATGAGAAGTGCGTCTGTCGCCGCGCTGGCGCGCTGCCGGCGTGAAGATATTTCGCTGGCATGGAATGCCCTGCGCGACGCGCGTCAACCGCGCATTCACGCCTTTCTTGCCACTTCCGATATTCATCTTGCCTGCAAGTTGAAGATCACGCGCGAAGACGCCCTGCGGCAGGTTGGCGAGTGCGTTCAATATGCGCGTTCCTTGTGCCAGGATGTGGAATTCTCGCCGGAGGACGCGACCCGGTCGGAAGTGGAGTTTCTCTGCAAAGTGCTGGAAGTCGCCATCGAGGCCGGCGCGACCACGCTGAACATTCCCGACACGGTGGGCTACGCAACTCCGGGCGACTTCGGCGAACTGATCCGCGCCATCAGGTCGAGAGTTAAAGGTGTCGAGAACGCGGTGATTTCCGTGCATTGCCACAACGACCTTGGATTGGCCGTGGCCAACTCGCTGGCCGGCATAGAGGCTGGCGCCCGCCAGGTCGAGTGCACCGTGAACGGCATCGGCGAGCGCGCCGGCAATGCCGCCCTGGAAGAAGTTGTCATGTCCATGCACGTGCGCAACGACCGCCTGCCCTTCGAGAGCGGCGTAAAGCGCAGCGAAATCTATTCCGCCAGCCGCATGCTTTCCGAGGTTATCGGTTTCCAGGTGCAGCCGAACAAGGCCATCGTCGGACGCAACGCGTTCGCTCACGAAGCAGGCATTCACCAGCATGGCGTTATCAGCAATCCTCTCTGTTATGAGATCATGACACCGGAGTCGGTCGGGGTTCCCGCCAATCATCTGGTGCTGGGCAAGCACTCCGGCAGGCACGCGCTGCTGATGCGCTACGAAGAGTTGGGCTTCCCGTTGACCAAGCAGGAGTTGCAATCGGCTTACGAGCGCTTCACGCAGTTGGCAGACCGCAAGAAAAAGATTTACGATCAGGATCTGCTTTCGCTGCTGACGGAGAAGCCGGCAATGTCGAACGAAGGGAGCCGCTCGACGGCGTTTATGCAATGAATCTGAAGATAGCTGTTCTGCCCGGCGACGGAGTTGGGCCTGAAGTGACTCGCGAAGCCGTGCGGGTGCTCCGCGCGGTCTCCGAGGTAAACGGTTACGAGTTTGAATTTCGCGAATACCTGATCGGTGGCGCGGCGATCGACGCCGCGGAACAGCCGCTTCCACAACGCACCCTCGACGGATGCCGCGAAAGCGACGCCGTGCTTCTAGGCGCCGTGGGCGGCCCGCAATACGACGCTTTGCCGGCTGAACGGCGTCCTGAGGCGGGCATCCTCGGCCTGCGTAAGGCGCTCGGCGTTTTTGCCAATCTGCGTCCGGCGATAGCTTACGAAGCGGTCGCCGACTGCTCTCCCATTCGCGCCGAGGTCTTGCGCGGAGCCAATGTGCTGATCGTGCGCGAACTGCTCGGCGGCCTCTATTTCGGCCAGCCCCGCGGACGCGACGAGCACGGCGCTTACGACACCATGCGGTATTCCCCGCAGGAGATTGAGCGCGTAGCCCGGATCGCCTTCGAGCAGGCTCGTCATCGGTGCCACCACGTCACCTCCGTGGATAAGGCCAACGTGCTGGAAACGTCACGCCTCTGGCGGCAGGTGCTCACCGATCTGGCGCGGGAATATCCGGACGTGAGGCTCGATCACGCATACGTCGACTCTTTCGCCATGCAGTTGATCTCGACCCCGTCGCGCTTTGACGTGGTGGTCACGGAGAACTTGTTCGGCGACGTGCTTTCCGACGAATCGGCGGTTCTGAGCGGTTCGCTGGGCATGCTGGGTTCGGCCAGCATCGGCGGCAAAGTTGGTCTTTTCGAACCGATCCATGGCTCCGCGCCCGATATCGCGGGGAAAAACATCGCCAATCCCATCGGAGCGATTGCCTCGGCCGCCATGCTGTTGCGCTTCGCCGCCGGTCTGCATCGCGACGCCGATGACGTTGAGGCCGCAATCGCGCGCACGCTGGAGAAGGGTTGCGTGACCGCCGACTTGCGGAGCGAGAAGCGCAAGACGGTAGCCACGACGCGCGAGGTCGGCGACGAAATCGAGCGGGCGCTGACGGATTTGCTCAGCCAGCACCTTGCCTATCACGCGGTGTAATAAAATTTACGCTGTAAGAGAATTTACGCGGTAAGAGAAAATGTCACAACCACGCACTCTGTTTGAAAAACTTTGGGACAGCCACGTCGTCCGCCACGCCGAAGGCGAGCCGGCTCTCCTGTTTATTGATCTGCACCTGGTGCATGAGGTTACGTCTCCGCAGGCCTTTGAGGGTCTGCGCATCGCCGGCCGCAAGGTGCGCCGCACCGATCTCACGGTTGCCACGGTGGATCACAACATTCCCACCACGACCGCCGACCGCTTCCGGATTACCGACCTGGTCGCCAAGCAGCAGGTGGAAGCTCTGCGCGCAAATTGCGCCGCGTTCGGCATCGAGTTGTTCGATGTCGGTACGGTTGAACAGGGCATTGTGCACGTCATCGGGCCGGAGCTTGGTTACACCCAGCCCGGCAAGACGATTGTCTGCGGCGACAGTCACACCAGCACGCACGGAGCCTTCGGCGCGCTGGCGATCGGCATCGGAACCTCGGAAGTGGAACACGTGCTGGCCACGCAGTGCCTGCAACAGCACCGGCCCAAGGCCATGCGCGTGCGCGTCGATGGCAGGCTGCCCGAAGGCGTTACGGCCAAGGACCTCGCGCTGGCCATCATCGGCAAAATCGGCACCGATGGAGGCGCCGGCCACGTCATCGAATATGCCGGCGAGGCAGTCCGCGCGCTCTCCATGGAAGGCCGTATGACGTTGTGCAACCTGAGCATCGAAAGCGGCGCGCGGGCCGGAATGGTGGCACCCGACGAGACTACGTTCGCCTATGTCAAGGGCCGCAGGGCTGCGCCCAAGGGCGCCGGCTGGGATAAGTCTGTGGCCTACTGGCGCACGCTGGCCACGGACGAGGGCGCCAGGTTCGATAAGGAAGTTTCGCTCAATGGCTCGGAGTTGACACCGTACGTCACCTGGGGCACAAACCCGGGAATGGTCTCGCCCATCACCGGACGCGTACCGAATCCCCAGGACGCCGCCAGCGATGCGGAGAGGAGCGCTCTTGAGCGTGCGCTCAGCTATATGGCGCTGAAGCCCGGGACGCAACTCACCGACATCGCCATCGACCGTGTCTTCATCGGCTCCTGCACCAACGGACGCCTTGACGACCTTCGCGCCGCCGCCCGCGTTCTGCGCGGCTACAAGATTCACCCGAAGGTCCACGCCATGATCGTTCCCGGATCGCAGGCGGTGAAGGCCGCCGCCGAGCAGGAAGGGCTGCATCGCATCTTCCTGGAAGCGGGAGCGGAGTGGCGCGAATCGGGCTGCTCGATGTGTCTGGGGATGAACCCCGACATCTTGCAGTCGGGCCAGCGCTGCGCTGCCACCAGCAACCGCAACTTCGAAGGACGCCAGGGCAAGGGCGGCCGCACGCACCTCGTCAGTCCGGCAATGGCCGCCGCCGCCGCCGTCGCCGGGCACTTCACCGACGTTCGCGCCTGGCAATTCAAGGATCAGGAAAAATGAAACCGTTGCGTGTACACAAAGGAATCGCGGTGCCGATGCATAAGATCAACATCGATACCGACCAGATCATTCCCAAGCAGTTCATCAAGCGCATCGAGCGCACGGGTTACGGTGACTTCCTGTTTTATGACTGGCGCTTCCGGCCCGACGGCAGCGAAGAGCCCTCGTTTGTGCTCAATCACCCCGTATTCCGCAAGGGCAGCATCTTGATCGGAGGACGGAATTTCGGTTGCGGATCTTCTCGCGAGCACGCGCCGTGGGCGCTCTCCGATTTCGGTATCCGCGTCGTAATTGCGCCGTCATTCGCCGACATCTTTTTCAACAATTGCGCCAAGAACGGGATGCTGACGGTGATTCTCAGCGAGGAGCAGGTCGCCGAGCTGGCGCGCCGGGCGCAGGAAAAACCCGGTCACCAATTGACCGTCGATCTGGAAAACCAGACGGTTTCCGACGATCAAGGCTTTCGCGCCGCGTTCTCAATCGACCCCTTCAAACGCCATTGCCTGCTGCACGGGTTGGATGACATCAGCCTGACCCTGCAACACGAGGCGGATATTGAGGCTTTCGAAAAGAAGCGCGTTCAGTTCTGACCGGTCTGCCGTGATCGCGTTACACGGGCGTCGAGAGACGCCCGTTTCTATTGCGTCTTGCCGGATTTATGACACCGGCTCAAGCGGAGCGCGGCAAATGTCCGACAGGTGCTGGTGAGCCAAGACAAGTTTGCCGTACTCATCGAGCGTAAACACGTCGGTTCCACGGCCATCGGCGACCGCTCGATTGTATCTCTTGCCCAGGATCGGCTCTACCAGGTTCCTGCCGTAGGAGCGGTAAGTGTAAACGGCCAAAGCCACATTGTCGGCCAAGAGCTTTACTTCAATGGGCGAAGTGATCTCAGCGGTGTAGCTCGTGCCGGGCTTGAAATACTCGCGTTCCCTGCGGGCAGCGGAGACGCGCCCCAGCTCTGGACGCGTCGTGAACGCATTGAAAGACAGCGCGTCGTAAGCGTACATCGCCGGCAACTCGCCGGGTTTCTTCTCCGCCATGGCTATTAAGTACTGGCGCACCGCCGCCTGCACTTGCTCCACCGTGATCTTTTGGGACATAGGCGCCTCCGCGACCGTCTGTATTACCTTGGGGGAGAAAGCGTAACCCATTGCCGGCAATCTGTAACATTACGGAAGTAACTGCCTGCGCCATGCGAGGGGATTGGAGTATTTCAGGCCCGCCGGAGTCATGACGCTGGTTCAAGGGCGGTGCGGCAGATGTCGGACAGGTGTTGGTGCGCCAGGATAAGCTTGCCCTCGGAATCGAGAACGAATACATGCGTTCCGCGGCCGTCGAGTACGCTCCGGTTGAACCGTTTCCCTCGGATCGGATCTTCCAGGTTCTTGGCATACGATCGGTAGGTGTGGACGGCTACGGCCACATTATCCGCCAGGAACTGCACTTCGATGGGGGATGTAATTTCCGAGTGGAAGTGCGTAAGGGGTTTGTAGTACTCGCGCTCCAAACGGGCTGCCGCTACCTGCCCCAACTCGGGGCGTGGAGAAAATGGATTGAACGTCGTGGCCTTATATTCGTACATCTTCACCAACTCACCGGGCTTTTTGTCGGCCATCAATGCAAAGTAACGGCGTACGGCCGCCTGTACTTGTTCTGCCGTGATTTTTGTCGTCACACGCACCTCCGCAGCGACCGGCTCAATCCGGTGCAAAGAAGCGTAATACATTCTATGCGGTTTGCAATATCACGGAGGTGGCGAACCGATTCGGAGAAGCAGCTCACCTCCCGCGTCGGCACGCGGTTGGCTGCGACATCGGTGGGCGAATGGGAAGTAATTCAGGCCAGTTTCGAGATCAGCGACGTCTGGAACGACTGTTGAATCTGCTCGATTTGCTGTTCGGAGGGGGGTGAATCGAGACTGCCGATTTGCCACTGCAGCGCTGCCAGCGTTCGCCGGACGTTTTCGCCGTTGGTGGCGAGAATCTCCCGCCAAATCGCGGGATCGTTCGGCGCCAGGCGCGTCATCTCCGGCGGGTTGCCGCATGGAACCCGGTTGCAGTTCCCGCCGCTCTCATCGAGCCGCATTGTGTCGAGCGCGGTGTTGGCCAACGCAATCGACAACGCCTGCGGCAGTCGGCTGGTGAACGCGAGCACCGCATCGTGCTCTTCGGGAGTGATGCAATCGTAAGCGTACGTCTTCACCAGTTCGCTGGCTCTTTTTTCGGCGGTTGCTTCAAAGTATCGGCAAATAGCTGCAACTATTTGTTTCACGATGGTCTTTCTTACTTATCGCGCAGGGACTCTACTGGGGCCGATAGGTTCAGGGCGAATCCTATATCATCTCGCGCAGTCGTCAAATTACCCAAGTAATGTTGCGGGATGTAATGTCGCGGGATGAACCTGTTACCCAAGTAATGTTGCAGGATGAGCTTGGCCGGTTAGAGCGATTTTCGAATCGGTGTATCCCGGAGCCGGGCTTCATGGGATGCGAAACCGGTCCACCCGGCCTCTCGCCGGATTTATGACACAGGTTCAAGGGGGGGTGCGGCAGATGTCGGAGAGGTATTGGTGCGCCAGGATGAGCTTGCCCTCGGAATCGAGAACGAATACATGCGTTCCGCGGCCGTCAATCAAGGTCCGGTTGAATTTTTTCCCTAAGATGGGTTCCTCCAGGTTCTTGGCATAAGAGCGGAAGGTGTGGACGGCCACGGCCACATTGTCGGCGAGAATATGCACTTCGATCGGCGAGGTGATCTCGGCGCGAAAACTGGCGTCCGGTTTGAAGTACTCGCGTTCTCTGCGGGCTGCTGCCACACGTCCCAACTCGGCGCGTTGCGAATACGGGCTAAACGACATCGCATCGTATGAGTACATCTTCACCAACTCACCGGTTCTCTTGTCGGCCATGGCTGCAAAGTATTGGCGCACAGCAGCCTGTATTTGTTCTTTCGTGATCTTTGTCGTCACACACACCTCCGCGCGACCGGCTCATTCCGGTGCAGGTAGCGTAATGCATTCTATCCGGTTCGCAACATAACGGAGGTGACGAGCCGATCGGAGGAGCAGCTCGCTCCCGCGCGAATGGAAGTAATTCAGGACAGCTTCGAGATCAGCGATGCCGTGCGGAACGACTGCTCAATTTGGTCGAGTTGCTGTTCGGAAAGGGCGGAACTCAGGCTGCCGATTTGCCGCTGAAGTTCCTCCAGTGCTCGCCGGATGTTGTTGCCGTTTGTCGCGAGAATGTCGCGCCAGACGAGGGGATCGCTCTTGGCCAAGCGCGTCATATCGCGCAAGCCGCCGCCGTAGGGAACGCGGCTGTAGCTGCCATCGCCGGCATCCAGTCTGAGTTCGCCAAGCACGGTGTTGGCCAGCGCGATGGACAATAGCTGCGGCAAATGACTGGTGAAGGCGAGCACCAAGTCGTGCTCTTCGGGCGTCATGCAGACGGGCGAGGCCCCAATCTTGCGGATCAATTCCATCCAGCCGGTGTGCAGGGAAGTGCAGGGAGAAGACGGCGGCGGGTCCGACTGCGATTCAATGGGCGTGAACACCCATTTTGCCCCGCGAAAGAGGTAGGGATCGGCTTGCTCGATGCCGGAGCGTTCCTTACCCGAAATCGGGTGTCCGGGCAGGAATCGCCGATGCGCTGACGCTCCGGCGGAGTCCCCGGCAACTGCCGCGGTTGCAGTTGCTGGGGCGGAGAACACGCTCTTGGCTTTGGCCACAATCTCGACCTTGGTACTGCCGGTGTCGGTGACAAGCGCATGTGCGGGAGCATGTTTGGCGACCACCGGCAACAGTGCAAGAATCGAAGAAATCGGGGTCGCCAGCACGACCACGTCAGCATCTTGGACTGCACTCTCGATTGCCGGCGCCGCGAAATCTATCGCTCCCAGCCGGACTGCCTTCTCCAAGACTTCCGGCGTGTCGCTGCCGGTGATTCCGCCGCGAAATCCCGAGGTCCGCAGAGCGGAGCCGAGCGATCCGCCAATCAGCCCGCAGCCAACAATCGCGATCTTACTGATTTGCATGCATGATCTCACGCCGCTGTGATACGTGTCGGAGAGGCGCGGGCGCCCGCACCTGCACTCTGCGCACCGGCTCGGCCAGCCCTCTCATTAGCTTTGCGAACTCGGCGACATTTAGAGACTGCGCCCCATCGGACAGTGCATTTTCGGGATTCGGATGCACTTCGAGCAGCAGTCCATCGGCCCCGGCGGCCAGTGCGGCTCGCGAGAGGGCTGGAACCAGATCGCGTCTGCCGGTCGCGTGCGAAGGATCGGCCAGAACTGGAAGATGCGTAAGCTGCCTGGCCAGTGCGACCGCGCCGATGTCGAACGTATTGCGCGTCTCGGCGCCGGAGCCTTTGATGCCGCGTTCGCACAGGATCACGTTGGAATTCCCGCCCGCCAGCAGATATTCGGCCGCCAGCAGCCATTCCTCGACGCTGGCCGCCGGATTGCGCTTGAGCAACACGGGCTTGTCCACCGTCGCAAGCCGGCGAAGCAGGGCGAAGTTCTGCATGTTCCGCGCGCCCACCTGCAACACATCGGCGTACTCGCAGACGATCTCGACGTCGTCGGTGCTCATCACTTCGGTCACGATCGGCAGGCCGGTTTCCTCGCGGGCTTCGGCCAGCAGCTTCAGGCCCTTCACTCCCAGTCCCTGGAACTCGTAAGGCGATGTGCGGGGCTTGTACGCGCCTCCACGCAGCATGGTGGCGCCGCCGTCCCGCACTCCGCGGGCCGCGGCCATCAACTGTTCGCGCGATTCCACCGAACACGGCCCGGCAATCACGACCGCCGTCTCGCCGCCGATTTCGACGTCGCCGGCCCTGACAATGGTCCGCTGCTTCCGCGATTGTATCGAAGCGAGTTTGAAACGATGAGTGACGTTGATGAGAGAGTCCACCGCCGGCAGCAGGCGCAGAGATTTGTCATCGTTACCATCGATTTTGGACTGGTTCGTCACCACCACGATGCGGCTCGCTTCCCGCACAACATGGGCCTGAATGCCGCGATTCTGGAGGGTGGAGACAACTCGCAGGACATCCTCGCGCGTTGCCGTATTCCGCATGCTGACCAACATGATGACTCGCTCCCTTATTTGTGCAGTTCCCGGCTGGTGTTGCAGGACCCGAGATACCGTAACTCCGCATTCATTGCGTGCAATGGCCCGACCACGCAGGCTTCCAGCTTTTGCTTGGAGGCCGCGACATCGAGGAAGAACCGGTACTGCCAAGGCGTGCCCTTGATCGGACGGCTTACCAGGCTTAGTAAATCGATTTGAGAGTTGGCGAACGGCGCCAGCGCGTGATAAAGCGACCCGGGCCGGTTCGGAATCGTCAGTGCAATCGTCGAGGTCGTGTTGTCGGCATGTACTTTCACCGCGGACGACAGCAGGGCGAAGCGCGTGAAGTTGTTGCGAAAGTCTTCGATATGTTCCAGCAGGATCGAACCGCCATAGAGTTCGGCCGCCTCGCTGCCTGCTATGGCTGCTCGCGAACGGTCGCCGGCGTTGATCACCGCCTGCACGCTTCCCGCAGTGTCATCGGCCACCTTGCGCGCAATGTGCGGGTGGTTGGCGAAGAAGCGCTCGCACTGGGCCAGGGCAACCGGGTGCGATTCAACCTCCCGGACATCTTCGAGTTTCGCTCCGGGAACGGCGATCAGACAATGCGCGATCTGCAGAACGGTCTCGTCGATAATGCTCAGTCCGGCATCGTAGAGCAGGTCGTAGCATTGATAGACGGTTCCCGCCAGAGTGTTTTCCAGCGGGGCGACGATGTAGTCGGCGCGGTTTTCGCCGATGGCGCTGAATAGAGTCTCGAAATCCCGGCATTCGACGGGAATCGCGCCGGCGGGAAACAGGCGGCGAACCGCGGTTTCGCTGAACGCTCCGCGGCGGCCCTGGAAGGCGACCCGCGGCGAACCTGGGCCCGCAACGACCGCCGTGTTCGCGGTGGCAGGGGCAGCGGACTTGGAGGAATCGCTCACGCCCCGCTCTCCTGAATGCGTCGCGATTCGCGGATGATGCTGCGGAAAATGGCCGCTACGCCCCTGGTATCGAGCGGACCCTGGTTTTGCGAGCGCAATCGCCGGAGAACCTGCGCTTCGCGGGTGCCGTCGAGCACCGGCATTCTGTGCTCCCGCTTGAGCCTGCCAATATCTTCGACGAGGCGAGCGCGTTGGTTCAGCAAATCGAGTAGCCTCTGGTCAATTTCGTCAATCTCAGCGCGCCGTTGCCAAATCCTGGGTGTCATCGGCCGCCTCCTCTCAAGTTTTTTTCTGATCATCTGTCCAAAAACAAAAAAGCCGCGACTTTGTGAGTCGCGGCTTTCGAAGCTTTGCTGGTTTGGATCCTTAGGTTTCAGTCACCCCAGCACACGAGCCTCGGTCGGCCGCCACTCTAAAGTAGTAGCGGTAAGCGTATCCGAAGCTAAATCGATAAGTGTGCATGAACGTAACGGTCCAACCGGACATCAATTAATTTAGAGGCATTCTTCCAAAAAGTCAACCACCCAAAACGTGTTACGAGAGTGCTAAGGGAATTGCCGACGCGCTGCTCTTGTTTCCGCCAATTCTTCTGAGCGCGCAGTCCGCAAGAAAAGGCGCTAAGATTATGATTATCCATAATGGATCGCGCGCGGCGCCGCAGGGATTTGTAATTCAATCGCGATCGCTTATGAAGATACAACAAATACAACTTTGACTAATTTGATGCGGCATAAGAGATTCAATGGATAAGGTAACGAAACCTGCTGTCCGCTGAGGCAGGATTTTCCCCATTCCATGAGGCCTTGTGCCACCCGATGCTGTCGCTGGTGGCGTGCGTCGTCTCTTGTGTTGATTCAACCAGATTGTAAGGCGAGTGAGTGATGGAGAAAAAAGATCTCAAGCACCGAAGCCGGGCTCTTACCGAAGGGGCTCATCGCGCGCCTGCTCGCGCCATGTTCAAGGCCGTTGGCTTTGGCGACGATGACCTGCGCAAACCTCTGGTCGCTATCGCCAACACCTGGACCGAGATCGGCCCCTGCAACTTCCACCTACGCGAACTCGCGGCGGCCGTGAAGGAAGGTGTTCGCGCCGCCGGCGGCACGCCGATGGAGTTCAACACCATCTCCGTCAACGATGGCATCACCATGGGGACGGAGGGAATGAAGGCCTCGCTGATCAGCCGCGAAGTAATCGCTGATTCCATCGAACTGGTAGCCGGTGGCCACATGTTCGACGCGGTGGTGGCGCTCTCCAGTTGCGACAAGACAATTCCCGGGACGGTGATGGCGCTGGCGCGTCTCGATGTCCCGTCGCTCATGCTCTACGGCGGATCGATTGCTCCGGGGCAGTTTCACGGGCGCTCTGTTTCCATTCAGGATGTGTTCGAGGCGGTCGGCGCAAATGCCAAGGGCATCATGTCGGACGCGGATCTAAAGGACATGGAAGATCATGCCTGTCCGGGACCGGGCGCGTGCGGCGGGCAGTTCACGGCCAATACGATGGCTACTGCCTGCGAGTTTCTCGGAATCTCCCCACTCGGCAGCAACAGCATTGCCGCCATGGCCGCGCAGAAACGGAAGGCAGCCTACGACGCCGGCTCGCAAGTGATGGAGCTGCTCAAGCAGGACATTCGCCCTTCGCACATACTCACGCTGGACGCCTTCAGGAATGCCGCCGCCAGCGTTTCCGCCTCGGGTGGCTCAAGCAACGCGGTGCTCCATCTGCTGGCGATTGCCCACGAAGTTGGCGTGCCTTTCACGCTTGATGATCTCGACCGTATTTTTGCCAAGGTGCCGCTGCTTTGCGACCTGAAGCCGGGCGGACGTTACATGGCAACCGATTACGCGGCGGCGGGTGGTTCCAGGCTGCTCGCCAAGCGTTTGTCGGACCTCGGAGTGCTCAAGCGCTCCGCCATCACGGCCAGCGCGCACACCATCGGTGAAGAGGCCGACAAAGCGCAGGAAACTCCCGGGCAGGCGGTGATCCGTACGCCGGACAAGGCGCTCAAGCCTGCCGGCGGACTCGCAATTCTCAAGGGCAATCTTGCTCCGGAAGGCTGCGTGGTCAAACTTGTCGGACACGATCGCCTGCAGCATCACGGCCCGGCGCGCGTTTTCGAGTCGGAAGAGCAGGCCTTCGATGCGGTTCAGAAGGGCAAGATCAATTCCGGCGACGTGATCGTAATTCGCAACGAGGGTCCGCGCGGCGGCCCGGGGATGCGCGAGATGCTGGCCGTGACCGGTGCGATTGCAGGCACGCCTTTGACAAAGGAGGTTGCGTTGATTACCGACGGCCGTTTTTCCGGCGCCACCTACGGCTTCATGGTGGCGCACGTGGCGCCGGAAGCCGCTGCGGGCGGGCCAATCGCGGTGGTCCGGGACGGTGATCCGATTCTGATCGACGCTTCGCGCCAAACTATTGCAGTGGAAATTCCGGAGGCGGAGCTGCAACGGCGGTTGGCTGCCTGGAAGCCGGGACCTCCGCGCTATCGATCCGGAGTTTATGCCAAGTATGCCGCCGCGGTTTCGTCCGCGTCCAAGGGCGCGGTGACACATGCGGGCCGCGAAGCGCAAACGGCTTCCACGGTAAAGTGAGCCATATCTTCGCAATTGGCCGGAGCCGGGGTCTGCATTTTTGTGTTAGTCGGGTGGAGGTATCGATACTTCCACCCGACCACAATTTCACAATAAGTTTGGAAAGGAATAGTACACATGGCAGAGATCTTCTATGACGATTCGGCTGACTTTTCGTTGGTGAGAGCAGCTAAGGTTGCTATCGTCGGTTATGGTTCGCAGGGCAGGGCGCACACGCTGAATCTGCGCGACAGCGGGGTTTCCGTGCAGGTCGGTCTCCCCGAAACCAGCCGTTCGCGGCAGCGCGTAAAAGACGACGGCGTTACGGTCGATACGGTTGCCAAGGTGGCGGGCTGGGCCGATGCGATCATGATTCTGGCGCCCGACACCGATCAGGCGCGGATTTACGAGGAGTCCATCAAGGCGAGTCTGAAACCGGGCAAGACCCTGATGTTCGCTCATGGGTTCAATATCCGCTACGGCACCATCAATCCGCCGAAGAACATCGATGTCAGCATGGTTGCGCCAAAAGCCCCCGGCCACCGCGTGCGCGAGGTCTACGAAGAGGGCGGCGGCACGCCGGTGCTGATCGCCATTCACCAGGACGCCAGCGGCAAGGCGTTTCAATTCGCGCTTTCCTACGCCAAGGCTCTGGGCGGAACGCGCGCCGGTGCGCTTACCACGACGTTTACCGAGGAGACCGAAACCGACTTGTTCGGCGAGCAGACCGTGCTCTGCGGCGGCGTTTCAGCCCTGGTCCAGGCCGGTTTTGAAACGCTGGTCGAAGCCGGATACCAACCGGAATCCGCCTACTTCGAATGCATGCATGAGCTCAAGCTGATCGTCGACCTCATGTATCGCGGCGGCCTGAACTTCATGCGCTACTCGGTCAGCGATACCGCCGAGTATGGCGACTATGTTGCCGGCAAGCGGATCATTACCCCTGAGACGAAGAAGGAGATGAAGAAGATTCTGGCCGAAATCCAGAATGGCTCCTTCGCGAAGCAGTGGATCGACGAGAACAAGAACGGCCGTCCGTGGTTTACCGGCGAGCGCGAAAGACAGCGTACGCACGTGATTGAAACCGTCGGCGAGAAGCTGCGCGAGAAGATGGGCTTTCTGGAAGAGTGGAAGCCGACATCATCGGATTCCGCGCCGGTTGCCGCGAAACCGGCTGCCACGAAGAAGTAGAGCAGATCGGCGCTTCTCATTGCCGCCGCAGCCGCTGGCAAGCCATGGTGACCCATATCTGCTTTTTTTGCAGATGTGGGTCAGTTCAATCCTTAGGGCAGAACCATTCTGAAGCCCCACATTCGCTGAAAAACGGCGGATGTGGGCCACCAGCGCACGCAAACGGATACGACCCCACGGTTTTTTTCGAGGTTGGTCCCGGCCATTGGGTTGGGACCTTTGCTATTCGTTACCTTGGTTATTTGGTAAACGTTGCCAGCCAGCGTACACTTGGGTCAGCGGCCTGCTAAGTTCCACTGATTCTGCGAATTCGAAACCCTGGCCTCAATTGCCGGGGCCCCGGCAAATTCGTTCAGATCGCACAGATGCGGGCCGAGGCCGGGGTCTTACCGTTCCTAAGCGGAACGCGGCGTGAGAGTCTTGCAATCGAAAGGACCGGCCAGCTCATCTATTACTTGGTAATCAGTAGAGTACTTAGTAATTAGTAGAGGTATTCTCAAACTTTGCGCTCCAGCCTAAGCATAACTGCTCGAATTATGATTCTCTTTTGCCTCTCGTGTCTGTTCTTCATGGCACAGCGTTTCTGGCTGTTTCGCGCCAATCGCATCATTAATCGCATGGGCTCGCCCCGATGGCGACTTTTGTGCCGAGGGCTGGTAATCGCGATTCTCGGTTTCATCATCGTGAGCTTCGCGGACCGGGTCTTTCTGCGCCAGTTGCCTCCAACCGGCTTGGTTTCCTGGGCGATGGGCTTTTCGCAGCTATGGCTGTTCACATCATCGATGGCTTACTTGGCGGTGAAGCTGGTGTACGCGTTGGAGTGGCTCTGGGGATTGATCCCGAAACCGCGTCTCCCAGTGCTGGCGCCCGTGGCGGCGGGCGAGATAAACGCTTTGCTGTCCAGCGAGAGTGGAGACGGAGTTGATTCAGCGCCCGGCGACGCACCCGAGGACACCGGACGCAGAAAGCTCTTCCAGTACGCGGCCGCGGTGGCGGCATGCGTTCCATTTGGAGCCAGCATCTACGGTTTCGCCAGCGAACGCCTGCACTACACCGTGCAGCGAGTCGAGCTGCCGATTCACAATCTGCCGGCGCCGCTGGATGGCTTGCGAATCGTCCAGTTGAGCGACATTCACATCGGCGACTTCATGCCGCCCGAAGAAGTGCGCCGTGCGGTCACCATGGCAAACGAACTGGAAGCCGACGTGGCGATGCTGACCGGCGACTACGTTACCAGCAGCCGTGATCCGCTGGAGGCCTGTGCCGCCGAACTCGGCCAATTGCGCGCGCCCCTGGGCATCTGGGCCTGCAATGGAAACCACGAGATCTACGCCGGGATCGAAGATGAGATCGAAGCGGTTTTCCTCCGCCATGGTATGCGGTTGTTGCGACAGCAAAACGCGGAGTTGCAGTGGCGCGGCGCAAGATTCAACTTGATCGGGGTCGATTACCAGAAGGAGTTCGCGGGCCTCAGAGCCAAAGCCCCGATGCTGCCTGGGGTCGAATCGCTGATGCGGCGCGATATCCCCAATATTCTGCTCTCTCACAACCCTAATAGCTTCCCGAAAGCCGCCGAACTCGGCATCGAGCTGAGCCTTGCGGGGCATACGCATGGCGGGCAGATCCAGATCGAAATCGTGGATCACCGCTGGAGCCCGGCACGCTTCATGACCAGCTACGTTGCCGGGTTGTACCAGCTTCCCTTGGCGACCGCTGTGGAAGGTCCGGGAGCCGCCTCGAAGAAGGCGTGCCTCTACGTTAACCGCGGATTGGGAACGATCGGCATCCCCGCCCGCTTTGGCGTCAAGCCGGAGATCTCCTTGCTGACCCTGCGTTCCGCATAGCGTCAGGGCGCGCCGGGCTTGCCGCCGCACTCACCAACGCATCCGAAGCGGTTGCGCGCAAATTCGGCGGCATTCTCCTGCTATGCTTTTGTCCTATGGCGGAATCTAAGTGGGATAGTTACGCTCGGGTGAATGCCGGTGAGCGCTATCGGGCGCAGTCGGCGGCAATCGGATCGCAAGCGACCCAGGCAATCGTAGACGAGGCGCGAATCGTGCCCGGCTTGCGTGTGCTCGATGTGGCGTGCGGTTCGGGAGAGCCGTCCATCTCGATCGCCGCGTTGATGCAGGGCAGCGGGCACGTGGTCGGAATCGACCTGGCAGCGGCGTCCTTGCAGGTTGCTCGCGAACGTGCCGGCGCTCGCCGCCTTACCAATACCGAATTTCTCCAGGCAGACGTGCAGCAGCTTCCGTTTGCGGACGGCACCTTCGATCGCGTGGTGAGCCGCCTGGGAGTGATGTTCTTTTCCAGCCTGGATATGGCTCTGCGCCAGATGCACCGTGTGCTGAAGCCGGGCGGCCGCACCAGCCATCTGGCTTGGGGCTCAATGCAGCAGCCCTATTTTCAATCGACCATCGGGACCGTGCTTAAGCTGTTGCCGGAGTTCAGTGTGCCCGCGTCGGCCAAGGTGATGTTTCAGTTCGGCGAGCCAGGCGTGCTCGCGGCAGCGCTCGAGCGGGCCGGATTTACGAAAGTCGAGGAGAGAGTGCAAAAGGTCGCATGGAACTGGCCGGGGACGCCCGAGGAATTGTGGGCCTACTTTCAGGATGTGACCATCCCATTCAAGCCCGTGCTGCAAGCGATTCCGGCGGATCGCGCGGATATCCACCGCGCTGTGCTCGACGCCCTACGGGCTTACTCTGACGGCAAGCAGGTCAACTTCCAGGCCGAGATCGTGCTCGCCTCGGCTTCGCGTTAGAGCAATTCCCGAGCAGGTATATCCCGACATATCAGACTGTCATGGCGAGCGAAGTCGAGCCACCTTTTGTTCCTTGCTGCTGAAAAACAAAGGGTAGCTCCACTCCGCGCCCGAACAGCTTCTTGCTTCTCGAACGTAATGCCGGGTACGCAGCCTGGCTGCTCCGGCCACCAGCGCTCGGCGCTCCGGTCGCCATGACATACCGTTGGGAATTTGGATGAGCCAAGATAACGGACAGGCTTCGAGGGAACAGAGAATAGGGATCGGAGTCCGGCCCCTATTCCCTTTCTGCGTTCACAGCTTTGTGCAAACTGCCTTGGTTTCCGTATACATCTCCAGCGCGTCGTGTCCCATCTCGCGTCCCCAGCCCGACTGCTTGTAGCCGCCGAAGGGCAGAGCTGCGTCGAAGACGTTGTAGCAGTTGATCCACACCGTGCCGGCACGCAACTCCGAGGCGATCTGGTGCGCCTTGCTGATATCGCGCGTCCAAACGCCGGCCGCCAGCCCGTAAATGGTGTCGTTGGCGCGCGGCAGAATCTCTTCGTCCTTGTGGAACGGCATGGCCGTCACCACCGGACCGAAGATTTCCTCCCGCACCACTTTCATGTTTTCGCTGGTGTTCACCAACACGGTCGGCTCAACGAAGTAGCCCTTTTCGCCCATGCGTTTGCCGCCGCATAAGGCTGTGGCGCCCTCGGCCCTACCCGCGTCAAGATATCCGGTCACACGGTTCAACTGCTCTTCCGAGACCAGTGGTCCCATCTGCGAGTCCTGGTTGAACCCCGGTCCCAGTTTGATCTTCTTGGCGCGCTCGGTGACGCCGTCGACGACCTTGTCGAAGACCTTGTCCTCGACATAGAGCCGCGATCCGGCACAGCAGCACTGGCCATGGTTGAAGAAGATCGCACTGGCCGCGCCGGGAATGGCAGCCTCGAGATCGGCATCGGCGAAGACGACGTTGGGCGACTTGCCTCCCAACTCCAGCGAGACCTTCTTGAGGTTTCCGGCCGCTGCCTGCACGATCAGCTTGCCGACCTCGGTCGAACCCGTAAAGGCAATTTTGTCCACTTCGTCGTGAGCGGCGAGTGCGGCACCGGCGGTTTCGCCGTAGCCGGGAACGACGTTGACAACGCCGTCGGGGAATCCGGCTTCCTGAATCAGCTCTGCCAGCCGCAGGGCCGTCAGAGGCGTCTGTTCGGCGGGCTTGAGTACGACGCAGCAACCGGTGGCGAGGGCCGGACCGAGTTTCCAGGCGGCCATGAGCAGCGGAAAATTCCACGGAATGATCTGTCCGACCACTCCGACGGGTTCGCGCACGGTGTAGGCGAGATACCGCGCGCCGGGGGTGTAAGGAACGGAGAGCGGGATGGTATTGCCCTCGATCTTGGTGGCCCATCCGGCCATATAACGGAACAGGTCGGCTGCCAGCGGCACATCGGCGGCGCGCGCCACGGCCAGAGGCTTACCGTTATCAAGGCTTTCCAGTTGAGCGAGTTCTTCAAGGTTCTGTTCGATCAGGTCGCCGAGTTTCCAGATCAGGCGGCCGCGCTCGGATGGAGTCATTTTGCGCCACGGTCCGCTGTCGATCGCGACGCGAGCGGCCTTGACGGCACGGTTGATGTCTTCCCACCCGCCTTCGGCAATCTGGGCCAGCACCTGGCCGGTGGAAGGATCATAAGTTGGAAACGTTTTGCCGGAGGCGGAGTCGCGAAAGCGACCGCCGATAAACATCTGTCGCGGCGTGGAGACGAACCCTGCCACTCGTGGGTCAGGGGTAAAGAATGCTGCAACTGACATGGGAGTCCCTCCTCGTTGGGAGTTGGGTCGGACGCCAGCGAACGCCACGGGAATCTCCGGACATTGCTGGGAGTTTTGGGGCCAGGACGAAAAGCGTGGAACTACGGCTTCGGCTCACTTACCAATTATCTGGATGCCGAACTGCCACTGACAGTTGCGCGCACAGGCAAACACTGTGCAGCCTGTGCGGATTCAGAGTAGGTGTATTCCGGAAGAACGATTATTCCCAGCGTGTCACCCTGAGGTTGAGCCGTTTTGCGGGTGTCTGCGGGGTCCCCGGAAAGCCAGATTTCAGGCTTTCTGGGGTGCTCTGAGCCCGCAGGCGAAATCCTGAGCGCAGCGAAGGAACTCGTTAGGACGCGACGTAAGGGTCCATGTATTTGCTTTTCCGGCCTCCGGGTGACGCTCGGTGAAAATGCATAGATCGTCACGTCGGTTCGCAAAAGCGGCGAACCTCCTCACGATGACACCCGCAGCGCAGGATACCGTATCTCTAGGTACTGCTTAACCGATAAGTGTCAGCAGACCCCTAGAGTGGTTTCAGAGTAGGCGGCGGGTCGCGATGCGGCATGCGGGTCGATACAATGTGTAGAGTGGGCAGGCGGAAGGCCAATCGAACTATCGGGCTTGGAACCAGGGAGGCAGTATGGCATACGACGTAGCCGCCGACGCACGCGCGGCGCGAGCAGCCGCACGCGTGTTGGCCAACGTGACCTCGGCGCGGAAGAACGCCGTGCTGGCCCGAATGGCTGGTGCGCTGGAGGCTGCCTGGCCGGAACTCGAGCGGGCGAATGCGCTTGATGTCTCGGAGGCGGAGGCGGCAGCGGCAGCCGGAGCGCTGAAGAGTTCGCTGGTGGAGCGACTGCGGCTCTCGGAAGACAAGCTGAGGCAGATGGTGCAGAGCGTGCGCGAGGTCGAGGCGCTGCCCGATCCGGTTGGGCAGGTGCGCCTGCACAGGCTTCTCGACGACGGGCTGGAGCTGAAGAAAGTGACGTTTCCCTTCGGTGTGGTGGCCGCCATCGTCGAAGCTCGTCCGGACGCGGTTGTGCAGCTTGCGGCTCTGGCCGTGAAGTCGGGGAATGCATTGATGATCAAGGCAGGCGTGGAAGCGACACGCACGTCGCAGTGCGCCGTTGACATCATGGCGGGGGCCATCGCCGAAGCAGGAGTTCCGGCCGCCGCGCTGACATTGGTAAAGGGTCGCGATGCCGTGCGGCAACTGCTGCGTCTAAATGAATGGATTGACCTGGTTGTGCCACGCGGAGGCGCGGATCTGGTCCGCTATGTGATGGAGAACTCGACCATCCCGGTTCTGGGCCATGCCGACGGAGTGTGCCACATTTTCGTCGACCGCAATGCGAATCAGGAGATGGCGCTGGAGGTCGTGCTGGACTCGAAAGTGCAGGCTCCGAGTGTTTGCAATGCCGTGGAAACGGTGCTGGTGGACGAGGCTATCGCCGGGGAGTTTCTGCCGCGGCTCGTCTGCCATTTGAAACCGGCCGGGGTGAAGCTGCTCGGCTGCCGGCGGTCGGTCGAGTTAGCCAAGGGCGAGATCGTGGAAATTGCACCGGAAGCGTGGCACACTGAGTATGGCGATCTCACGCTGGCAATTCGGGTCGTCGCCGGCTTGGAAGAGGCCATCGAGCACATTGAGAACTTTGGCTCGCGCCACACCGACTGCATCATCACCCGCGACCAGCAGACAGCCGAGCGCTTCCTGAATTCGGTCGACTCGGCGAATGTCTTTCATAACGTCTCCACTCGCTTCTCGGACGGATTCCGTTATGGCTTCGGCGCGGAGGTCGGGATCAGCACCGGAAAGCTGCATGCGCGGGGGCCAGTGGGCCTCGATGGCTTGGTCACTTACAGGTACCAGCTCAGTGGCCGCGGGCAACTGGTTCGCGATTACGTAGGCAAGGGCGCCAAGCCGTTCAAGCACGTTCGCATGCCTGATGCCGAGTCGGCCGGGTAGGTACCAGAGATACTGTATCCTTCGCAGCGGGTGTCATCGTGAGAAGGTTCGCTGCTTTTGCGAACCGACGTGACGATCTATGCATTTCATCGAGCCTCAACCCGGAGGCCGGAAAAGCAAATACATGGACCCTCACGTCGCGTCCTAACGGACGCTCCTCAGGCGGATGAGAAACGACGAGTCCAGAGACCGGGCATGATAATTGGTTTCGCGAAAGCTGTTTTTCGAGGTTTCATCCTGAGCGTAGCGAAGGATCTGCTGTTTGCGCGTGCCGAAAAAAGCAGATCCTTCGGTCGCGCAAAACCGGCGCGGCCTCAGGATGACACTTCTTCGAGCTTTCAGCAGCCTGCTAGGCATTCGATGCCGATAGCAAGCCGGAAGCAGCGATTCGGCAGCCGGAGTTGAGTAGGAAGACAAGGGCGGAGAACGATAGGTGAGCGCCCGGCCCGGAACGCGCGTGAGCCGGTTGCGCTCGATTTCCAAAACATCACGTTTTGCGCCCGAAGGATGCCGGATTACAATAAGTGCAGCTAATCAGGATCGTGCGGGGTTCCCGGCACGCGCCGTGGTTGCGCGTGTTGGGACAAAATCCCATCAGCTACCAATTTAGCGAAAGGTGTAGTCGCCAAAGCCGTGGCGAACATGGGATGCGCTATTCCTAAGCTGCTCTAATCGAAAACGAGAATCCCATTACTCTGACTTCATGATGACCAACCATACCCCTCCGTTAATTGAACTGCGCAACGTCTCTGTCGCCCGCAGTGGCCGTGTCGTGTTGCATGACCTGAACTTACGCATCGAAGCCGGCGAGCACGTCGCGATCATGGGTCCGAACGGCTCGGGTAAATCGACGCTGATCAAAACCATCACGCGTGAGTTTTACCCGCTTCAAGACGAAGATTCCTCGATGAAGCTTTTCGGGCAAGAGACCTGGGACGTCTCCGAACTGCGCTCGCTGCTGGGAATCATGACGAACGACCTTGCCGCTTTTTACCTGCGTCCCATTACCGGACGCGACGCTGTTTTGTCCGGGTTTTTCAGCAGCGTTGGCTTGTGGCGGCATCAGAAAATCAAGCCCGAGATGCGTGAGAAGACCGATGAACTGCTGGCATGGCTGGAGATTGAGCATCTGGCCAGGCGGGTGATCGCCGAAATGTCGTCCGGCGAGGTTCGGCGGGTGATGATTGCCCGGGCCCTGGTTCACGAGCCGAAGGCTTTGCTGTTTGACGAGCCGAGCAACAGCCTCGACGTTGTTGCGCAAAACGAACTGCGGCGCACCATGAGCAAGCTGGCGCAATCCGGTATCGCCCTGCTGTTAATCACGCACCATCTGCCCGACGTTGTTCCCGAGATCGAGCGCGTCATCTTCATGCGCGATGGCCGGATTGTTGGCGATGGCTCGAAGCCGGAGCTGCTGACCGCGGACCGCCTGGGTTCTCTGTTCGGATGTCCGGTGCACGTCACCACGCAAGACGGGTACTACCACCTGGTTTCGTAGAATTGCGGAGGTTTCAAGGTTTCAAAGGTTTCAAGGTTTCGAAGGCAAATTCGCCGACCTCGTTTGCGAAACTTTGAAACCTGCGAAACTTTGAAACCCTCTTACTTGCAATCAAGCACTGCGGCGCCGCGGATGGCGTCGTTCTTCAGTGAGTTCAGGGCGCGGTTCGCTTCACGCAGAGGGTAGAGCTGCACCTGTGTCTGAATGGGAATCTCCGCCGCGATGCGGAGGAATTCCGCGCCGTCCTCGCGGGTATTGTTGGCCACGCTGCGAACCACGCGTTCCTGGTAGAGCAGGTTATAGTCGAGCGGCGGTATCGTGCTCATGTGGATTCCGCCCAGCGCGAGGACTCCGCCTTTGCGCAAGGCTTTCAGCGCCGCCGGAACGATCTCCCCGGCGGGCGCGAAGATGATTGCGCTGTCGAGTTTTGCGGGAGGCTCCGCCGTGGTGCCGCCGGCCCAGACCGCCCCGAGTTCGAGCGCGAGCTGCTGATGGCGCTGGTCGCGTGTCGCCGCGTAGACTTCCACTCCCCAGTGGCGCGCCACCTGAATGGCTATATGCGCGGCGGCGCCAAAGCCGTAAAGCCCGAGCCTGCCGCCCGGCTTGATCGCGGAAAGCCGCAGCGAACGGAAGCCGATGATCCCGGCGCAGAGCAGCGGAGCGGCTTGCTCGTCACGAAATGATTCGGGAATCGCGTAAGCCCACTCCTCGGGCGCAACCGCGTACTCCGCATAGCCGCCGTCGACCGTGTAGCCGGTGAAAGCAGGCTGATCGCACAGGTTCTCCTGCCCACGCCGGCAATATTCGCAGACTTGGTCGGTATGATGCAGCCATGCTATGCCCACCCGCGCGCCGAGCGGGAAGCGATGCGCACCTTCGCCAAGTTCGGCGACCGTTCCAACCACCTGATGACCCGGAATGAGTGGGGACTTGCGGGGCGGCAACTCGCCTTCGATGACATGCAGATCCGTGCGGCAAACCGCACAGGCGCGAACGCGGACAAGCACTTCGCCTCTGCCCGGCCTTGGCGTGGCCGTGTCCGTGAAGACCAGCGGATTGGTTTCAACCGGCGCTACCGAATACAGCAGGCAAGCTTTCATTGAGCACCGAGCGGGTAACAGAATATCCGACCCGAAAATATAACTCACTGCGGTGCTCGTTGCTCATTGCCCAGGGTTTTCTCATTTCTCGGTGTAAAGCTCCGGAAACAATTTGCGCAGGGCCACCACCTTGGGCGCATCGTTAAACATGATGTAGGGCTGGTTGGGATGAGTCTCGGCATAATTCTGGTGATAATCCTCGGCGGGATAGAAAGCCTCGAGAGGCGTGACCTGGGTGACGATGCGGCGCGGGAAAATGCTTGCCCGGTCGAGTTGAGCGATGTAGCCCTCGGCGATGCGCTTCTGTTCCTCGCCATCGTAGAAGATCGCCGAGCGGTACTGGGTTCCGCTGTCGGGACCTTGCCGGTTCAACTCCGTAGGGTCGTGCGCCACGGAAAAGAAGATTCTGAGAATCTGTCCATAGCTGATCTGCGACGGATCGAAGATAACCTTCACGGATTCCGCGTGGCCGGTATTGCCGCCGCAAACTCTTTCATAATTGGCCGTCTGCGCCGAACCGCCCGAGTAGCCCGAGGTTGCGCTGATCACGCCCTTGACATGCTGAAACACGGCCTGTATGCCCCAGAAACAGCCTCCGGCCAGCACCGCGCTCTGCTGGCCGTGAGTGGAAGCCAGGGGAGCGTCCAACTCGGCGGCGGGTAGGGCAGTGCTGGACGCATTCGCCGTATTGCAGGCGATCAAGCCTGCCATCGGCAGCATCAGGAACAAAACCGCAAGCAAAGATTCTGGCATGGACATAGACGACTCCCATTGTGGAAATCAAGAATTCCGCTGTTATTTTGGAGTCGAAAATCAGAAGAAGGTTGCAATTCTTATGCGGCAGCTTGAGGAATAACCTTTGGCAAGGTCACCGGAGTGCGGCCCTACAGCCAGCCCTCGGCTTCCTGTTTCTCTTTGAGCCACTGATTGAGGGCCATCTGTGAGTGGTGCGCGGCGTTGACGAAGCGAATGCCAACCGTGCCCTCGCGGTCCGTCCAGACGATTCTGCCGGTCGCCTCGATTGGAACGCTGCACTCGGGCAGTTGGAACTTGATCGACAGGATTCCGCTGATCCTGGGAAGATGATGCGCATCCTGCAAACACACTCCGCCGCAGCTCACATTCCTGCTCCTGAACTGATAGTGTTCGCCGCCGGCTGCAATCTCCATGGGAATGTCAACGCTGTAACGGAAGCGCAACTGCTGCTCGCCTCCGAGCTCGGCGACGTCGGTTGGCAACTGGCCGTGCGCGCGCACCGGATCGACATTGTAGAGCTTCAGCTTGCGGCTCAGG
The DNA here is from genome assembly GCA_050015355.1 of Candidatus Korobacteraceae bacterium. Classification (GTDB taxonomy): domain Bacteria; phylum Acidobacteriota; class Terriglobia; order Terriglobales; family Acidobacteriaceae; genus CAWBRT01. The sequence continues at coordinate 55,081 of JBEKBO010000009.1, forward strand.
GTGCGGCGGGAGATGCCCAGTTCCAAAGCGGTCATTCCCTGATGACCACCGGACTTGGCGAGCGCATCGATAATGGCTTGCCGTTCCAGACTGCTGAGATCGTGCGGGCCGGCTTGCCGTGCGGCGGAGATAACGTCACCTTCCGGCGCCGTTCCGGCTCCGGCTGCCGCTGCCTGCGCGAATCCGGATGCTCCCACGCCAGCCTGTTCAGCCGTAAGTGCCTTTTCCAGCGGCAGAGAGTCGGCGCTGATCTCTTGCTCCTCGCGAAAAGTTGCCGCCTGAAGCACCACGCTCTCCAGTTCGCGTATATTTCCGGGCCAGTGGTAAGACAGGAGGCGGTCTTTGGCTTGTTGCGAGAAGCGCTTTTCGGGAGCAAGCCTGCTCAGGAAATGGTTGGCGAGGGCGATGATGTCTTCCGGGCGCTCTCGCAATGGCGGAATCTTCAGGTGAAACTGGCTCAACCGATGGTAAAGGTCACGACGGAATTTGCCCATCTGGACGAGTTGCTCCAACGGTTGATTGGTGGCGGCGATCACCTTGACATCGACGCTGATCTTGCGATTACCCCCGAGCCGGTAGTAGGGTGCACCGTCCAAAACACGCAGTAGCTTGACTTGCAGTTTGGGGTCGAGCTCACCCACCTCATCCAGCAGGATCGTGCCTCCGTCGGCCAGTTCGAACAAACCTTTTTTGCTGCTCTCGGCCCCGCTGAAGGCCCCCTTCTCGTATCCGAAAAGCTCGCTTTCGAGCAGGTGTTCCGGGATGGCCGCGCAATTGATGTCAACCCACTGCCGGTTCCGGCGTGCTGAATTCAAGTACACTGCGCGCGCGATCAATTCCTTGCCGGTTCCGGTCTCTCCGGTGATGAGGACCGAGGCGGTGCTGGCGGCAACGCGCGGCAGAAGCAGCAACACCTTCTGCATGCACGGGCTTGCGACGATGAACTGAGTTTCGCTGCTGTCAGTTGCCATGCCGTTCCCAAATCGCCTGCCGTGCCTTAGACCACTAAGGCACGGGTTGCGCGCACTTGCGCTATGTCTGATTCAACAGTATCGCTCAAACGACTGCCAATCCAATCATCCGAAACGCAAGAAGAAGTAACGAAAGTAACTTATGAGTAATACGAGAAATGCGACAGCTTGGCGCATCTGGCTGGAAAATTGCGCCATTTTGTCTCAATCCCTGCATTTCCATCACCTTCCGGAACCTGGAACCCAAGTGCTTGCCGCTCTTTGGTTTTGGAAGGCTTCGTGCATTGATGGGGGTGGGCCTGATTCATTATCGGAGCAGGACTGGTCCGTGCCAGTGCCCAAGTAGGCAACCGTCAAGCAGTGCAAAGCCTGTAACTTACATTTGTAGAGGGCGAGACCCGATTACTGATGCGGACGAAGCTACTTGTGGGGTTGGCGGTTAGCGTTGGAGTCCTGGGACTCTGTGCCGCGGTTTTATCCGCGACTTGGGGCCAGTGGATTCAATTCGGCTGTCACCTGGGCGTAGGTATCCTGGCACTCGTCTATGCCGTTTGTCTTTACTATCGTCAGTCGAGGGGGAAACTGGAAGTCCGCTGTAAACAAGCTGAGCAGATGTCGTGCTTGCACTTGCGCACCATTAAAGCCCTGGCTCTGGCCATCGAGGCCAAGGAACAGAGCACCCAGGGACATCTTGAACGCCTGTCGGCTTATTCGATGGAGTTGGGCAGGGTGCTGTCGCTAAGCGACGAGGAAATGGAGGCGCTTGGAGCGGCTGTACTGCTGCACGACATCGGGAAACTGGCGGTTCCCGAGCAGATCATCAACAAACCTGGCCGTCTGACCCCGGAAGAGTTCGAGAAAATGAAGATTCATCCGCTGATCGGAGCGGAGATTCTCAGCCACGTGAACTTTCCCTATCCGGTAGTCCCAATTGTGGAAGCGCATCACGAACGATGGGATGGCGCGGGTTACCCGTTCGGCAAGAAGGGTGAGGAGATTCCGATGGGTGCACGGATCCTCGCCGTGCTGGATTGCCTGGATGCACTGTCTTCCGAGCGTCCGTACCGCCGCGCATTGCCCCTGACGGAAGCGCTGGAGCAGGTGGCGACGCTGGCAGGCACGCAGTACGATCCCAAAGTGGTGGCAGCGCTTAAGGAGAATTGGCCGCACCTGCGGGAACTAACGGCCGTGAGCACGCATCGACGAGGAGCCGCCGCAGGAGATGACCGCTATGAAAACGCGATGCAAGCCGACGGGAGCTTCCTGACTTCCATCGCCGCTGCCCGACAAGAGGCCCAGATGTTGTTCGAGATCAGTCATGATCTCGGGAACTCGCTGAGCCTCGACGAGACTTTGTCGCTGCTCTCGGCGCGTCTGCGCCGCCTGGTGCCATACAACTCGATTGTTGTCTATGTGAAGAGCGACAATCAGCTTCTGCCTCAGCATATTGCGGGAGATCACTTCCGGGTGCTCTCCACGCTCACTCCCCATGTCGGCGAGGGCCTCTCGGGCTGGGTAGCTGAAAAGGGGACCCCGATTCTCAACGGAAACCCGGCTTTGGAATTCGGGTCGATCGCCGACCGAAGCCGTGTTCCAGATCTGACATCCGCCGTGTCGGTGCCCCTCAACAGTCCCAGCGCCACTATTGGCGTGCTTACGCTGTACCGGGCTGCGGACACGGAGTCGTTCAACCGGGACGACCTGCGGATCTTGCTGGCAATCAGCTCAAAAGTCGCTCTTTCGATGGAGAATGCGCTGCGCTTCCAGCAAGCGGAGAGCTCGGCGACTACCGATTACCTGACCGGGCTGCCCAACGCGAGATCACTGTTTGTGCACCTGGACGAGGAAATCTCGCGCTGCAAACGCGAAGGCAACTCGCTGGCAATCATGGTTTGTGATCTGGATGGCTTTAAGCTGATCAACGACCAGTTCGGCCACCTGGAAGGCAATAAGGTGCTGCATTTATTCTCCCAACTGCTGCGATCCGCATCGCGCAACTACGACTATGTCGGCCGCATGGGCGGTGACGAGTTCGTGATCATCGCTCCCGGGTTAAAGCCGGATGCGGCAGCCATGAGGGCCGAACGCATGAATGAATCCGCCATGGAAGCCGGGACGCGCGTCTGTGGCGAGCCAACGCTTACTGTCAGCGTGGGATCGGCTTTCCTGCCTGAAGACGGCGAAGACGCGGAGCAATTGCTGGCGGTGGCGGATCAGCGCATGTACGCGCAGAAGCAGCAGCACTACAAGGGCGAGAGAAAACTCATCGCGTTCCCTGCGTCGGGGTAAGGGTGAATTCCACCCCAACACGCGCAACCACCCGCGCCGCGAGCCGGAGGGCGATCCGTCGCCCATACCCGGCGTGCAAGCGGCCGGCGCGTGCCGGGACCTCCGCTGAAATAATGGGATTCGCTTTCCTTCCCAGATTCTTAGTGGCATACTCTGACGGGATTGGTTCCCGCGGAACGATCCGCAAAGGCGTCCGGCCGGATGTGGTGAAGCATGTGCGTACGGCCAAAGTCGCTATCGCTGCGCGATCATGTGGCGGAAGCTGTTGTCTTCACGTCAGCTACCCGTGATCCTCGAATAACTCCGGAAACTCTGAACTTTGGTCACCGTGCGTTGCACAGCCGGGGTCCCCGGTACGCGCCGTGGTTGCGCGCGCTGGGGTGGAAGATGCCGGGCGCGGCAACGGCATTCAGAGATCATCCTTTTCTGGTACGGAAACTCAGACCGTTTCCGTTTCGCAAGCTCCGGCGGAGCCGCTGCGGCAATTTGCGGCGGCTCGCACTTTCATCGAGCTGCCGGGGCCTTCTCCTGCACGACCAATGTTTTTTCGGCAGCCTGTGAGCATTCAGCGTCAGCATTCAAAGGAGGTTCGCTATGCCGATCAATCGACTGAAAGAGATATTGGACGGAAAGAACATTCGCTACGTTATCGTGAGCCACTCCACCGCCTACACCGCCGCCGCTATCGCCGCCATGACGCACACACCGGGGAAGGAGATCGCAAAATCGGTAATGGTGCTTGTCGACGGGGCGCTGACGATGATGGTGGTACCCGGCTCCAAGCATGTGGATCTCCGCGCACTGAAAACGGCTCTGGGCGCGAAAGAGGTCTCGCTGGCCCACGAGCACCAGTTTGCTCACGTCTTTCCTGATTGCGAAGTGGGCGCCATGCCGCCGTTTGGGAATCTCTATAACGTGCCCGTTTACGTTGACCAGAGCTTAAGTGAGGATAGCGAGATTGCCTTCAATGCGGGATCGCATCGTGAGCTGCTGAGGATGGCGTACAACGATTACCACAACCTGGTCAAGCCGCAGGTGCTGAACGTGATCGCGGCAAATGTCGCGATGCGCCTGACTCAGCGCAATGCGGCGAACTTCTAAAGCAATTCCCTTGTAGGTGTAGCCAAAAACCCTTAAGGGGATGTCATGGCGACCGGAGCGCCGAGCGCCTGTGGGGTAAGCAAGAAGCTGTTCGGGCGCGGAGTGGAGCCACCCTTTGTTTTTCAGCAATAAGGAACAAAAGGTGGCTCGTCCACCCCAACATGCGCAACTACGGCGCATGCTGGGGACCGCGGCTCGACTTCGCTCGCCATGACAATCTGATATCGGGATATACCTACTGGGAACCAGCATAAACCGCCGCGCGGAGTGATGTAGTCCGAGCACCGGGCCCACGCATGGCGCAGGGTTCGGTGCGTCTTCCGAAAGACCATCGCTCTGAAAGACATCACCCCCTTTCCCGTCCAGGTGCTTGGGCCAGAGCGGCTCCGGAATATACCTATTCGGATACCGCTCCAGCGCCGGGAAAACCTTTTCCGCTGCCCTTTTCTCTAAATCTCGTAGAGCGATACAGTTGCGCTGCTCGTGAACAAATCTCAGAGTTCACGCCGCTGTGCGCCGAGATCGGCTGACCCCACCCTCCGGCTTCTCCGGAAGGGGGCACCTGCAGCGCAATTACTCGTGGCGCCTGGGGATGTTTACCTGGACTGGTCCGCGGAAGGAGCACATGGCAATTCCGCGCATGGTTTCTGTTACCGGAGTGAAAGAGTGGTGCGAGGGAGAGCTGCGCAGCGTCGATGACTACCTCGTCGGCGAAGAGCCGCTTGAGATACGCGTCGGAGATGCCGCTCTCAGCGTAACCATGCGAACTCCCGGTCACGACCTCGAGTTGGCGACGGGATTCCTCTTCACGGAAGGCCTGATCAGGGGCCGAGGCCAGATCGCGTCCGTGCGGCATGAACCAGACGGGAAACAAAACGGCGCAAATCGCGTGCGCGTGGACCTGGTTGCGGGAGTGACGCTGGATTCCGACGCGATGCGGCGCAACTTCTACACCGCGTCAAGTTGCGGTGTTTGCGGCAAGGCTTCCATTGACGCCGTGCGGGCGCAGGGGATGGAACCGCCGAACCCCGACTTCCAACTCGACCCCGAAGTGCTTTGCCGGCTCCCCGATCAACTGCGCGCCTCGCAAGCGATCTTCGGACGGACCGGAGGCTTGCACGCCGCCGGGTTGTTCAACTTGCACGGTGAGTTAATCGTGCTTCGCGAAGATGTGGGCCGTCACAATGCCGTCGACAAGGTCGTCGGCTGGGCCCTGGCCAACGATCAGTTGCCCTTAAGCGACTCCGTATTGCTGGTCAGCGGCCGCGGGGGTTTCGAAATCGTCCAGAAGGCCTTGATGGCCGGCGTCCCGGTGCTGGCTTCGGTATCCGCGCCCTCCGATCTGGCGGTGAATCTTGCCCGCGAGTTCGGCATGGCGCTGATCGGCTTCCTGCGCGGGCGGCGTTTTGTCATTTATTCGGGGTCGCAGAGAATTCAAAAGGCGCCACGGCAAGCCACTCATCCGGCGGCGTAGGCGTCGTGATGAAGAGCAGTTAGTGAGTTGGTGTATCCCTGAATATCACCGCCGGGCTAGGAAGCCCGGCTATGTCCCGGGATGTACCTTCCCCTCTGAACCGTCCGATAATGCGCAGGCCGCCAAAGCCGCGAGAAGCTCGTAAAATAGCAGCATGCTTGCAAAATCCGGCTACTTGCGTCTCTTTCTTGTCAGTGTGCTTTTGGGGGGAATTTTCGTACGCGCCGATAATCCCGCTTTCGATCTTTCAGGACCTCGTCTGGAGGTGAAGGTGACGCGGGCGGGGAAAACGCTGCCGGTTTCGCAGGTGCCGAACCTCCAGCCCGGCGACCGGATGTGGATTCACCCTCTGCTGCCTTCCAGCCAGTCCGTGCATTATCTGCTGGTGGTTGCGTTCCTGAGGGGCTCGACCAATCCGCCGCCGGAAAATTGGTTCACGCGGGCGGAAACGTGGAACAAGCTAGTGCGGGAGGGGGGAATCTTCGTCACCGTTCCGCAGGACGCGCAGCAGGCGCTGCTGCTGCTGGCGCCGCAGACCGGAGGCGACTTCAACACCCTGCGTTCCACCGTGCGCGGCAAACCCGGGGCTTTCGTGAGGGCCTCGCAGGACCTCAACCAGGCGAGCCTCGACCGCTCGCGCCTCGATAGATATCTTGACATCATCAAGCAGACATCCAGCACCGAACCCGAGGCGCTGCATGAGCGCTCCGTGCTGCTCGCCCGCAGCCTGAACATGAAGCTCGATAAGGAATGCTTTGATAAGCCGAGCGAGCAGCAGGCTCCCTGCCTGATGCAAAACACCGGGCAGCTCGTGCTGGAGGACGGACACAGTCAATCGATGGTGGCCGCGCTCACCTCCGGGCCGAACTCCGATCTGATTGGCGTGCTCAGCACGACGAAACAGGCCGGAGGAGGAGCTTATAGCCCTTACGTCGGAGCGTTCATGGATGTGGCGCGAATCATGGAAAACCTGCATACGGCGGAGTTCCAGTACATTCCGGCTCTGGCGTTATCGAAGGACGATGTTGTGGAGCTGAAGCTGAACAATCCGCCGTCTTTTCGCAAGCCGAAATCGGTCATCGTGGTCGGCCTGCCCGCGGTGGAAGCGGCGCAGTTTCCGCCACTGCGTCCGGTGGATTCGAAGCAGGTGTTTTGCCTCGAACAGCCCGCGCTGGTATTGCCGGTGGAGGGCGCTCCGCTGGTGTTCTCCACCGGGTACGCACACGATCTTGTTCTGCGCGTGAAGGAGAAATCCGGTCTGAGCGCGGATTTGCCCGTGCATGCGGATGCCGCGCGCGGTGGAGTGGTGATCGACACGCACACGCTGCGCGCCGGCCTCGATGCGGAGTTGACGGGAACGGTGCGCGGTTACTGGGGGTTTGAAGCCTTCGACGGACCCAATCTTCACCTGCGCAGCGCACACACGGCGAAATGGACGATGGCCGCAGCCGACGCGAGCGCCCTGGTGGTGGGCCGCGAGGACGTGCTGCACATGCAGGCCGACGATGCCGCCTGCGTCGATCAGGTCTCGATCAAGGATGAGCACGGCAAGACCGCCAAGGCAGTGTGGAAGCTGACGAAACCGAATGAGCTTGAGGTAAAGGTGCCGCTGAAAGACGCCACTCCGGGGCGGCTGACAATGCTGGTAAAGAAGCACGGCCTGGCGCAGCCGGACGAAATCCCGCTACAGACTTATTCCGAAGCGGGACGCCTTGACAATCTGGTGATACACGCGGGCGACCAGCATGGCGTGCTGATAGGAACGCGGCTGGACGAAGTGGCCGGCCTGGAGGTCAACGGAGTTCATTTCGCTCCGGCGGGGCTGAGGCGCGCGCAACAGAAAGACGAACTCAAAGTATCTGCGCCGAGCGCTCAGCCGGCGGTTTTGCAGCAGGACCAGAAGTTGCTGGCGCGCGTCGCGCTCAAGGATGGCCGGGTTCTGGAATTGCAAACCACCGTCGCAGCGGCGCGGCCCAAGGTTTCCATCATCGGCAAGAGCGTACAGACGCCGCAGGGCGCAAGCCGCTCGGCCATTCGGCTGGCGAACCAGGATGATCTTCCGCAAAACGGGCTGCTGTCGTTCTTCCTCAAGGCGGAGACGCCCGCGACGTTTCCGCGCAGCGAGAAGATCGAAGTCGCTGCGGAAGACGACTCCTTCCACGTTCTGTTGAGCTTCGCCGACGGCAATTTGACTTTGCAGGACCCCAAGACCGTGCTGGCCGTGCTCGATCCGCTCAAGAGCTTCGGGCCGTCCGCGTTCGGACCGCTGCGCTTCCGTCCGGTTGACGCCAACGGCACGGCGGGCGATTGGCAGCCGCTGGCAAACCTTGTGCGGATTCCCACACTCAAGGAGATACGTTGCCCGGATAGTCCGGACAAGCAATGCACATTGTCGGGGACGAACCTGTACCTGATCGATTCGGTCGCCTCCGACGCGGCATTCACGCATGCCGTGCCGGTGCCGGTGGGATTCGCCGATTCCACGCTTGCCGTGCCGCGTCCGAATGGAACACTGCTGTATCTGAAGCTGCGCGACGATCCAGCGGCGGTCAATGCGGCAACGCTTCCGGTGCTGCCGGAGGAGTGAGGGGTCAGTTCGCTCCGATGAGTGTAGGGAACATGGTACCGAGTTAGAAAGAAACTACCCCAGGTCAGCGCCGAACAGCGCGGCGCGGGACCTGGGGCACCCAGCGAGGGTCTTTGAGCTTACTTGGTGCTGAGCAGGCGAATGCGCGTGGTGAAGGCGCGTCCAGTGAAGTTGCTGAAGGTGAGGAACTGCGACGAGTTGATGTCGTTATTTACGACCGTGGGATTCTGGTGGCCGGTGATGTTATCGAAGCCGGCGCGAATCGCAAGGTAGCGGCCGAAGGCGTGGAAGCGTTTTTCCACTTGCACATTGAGCGTGAAGTAAGCCGGGAATCGTTGTGAGCCGGGCGCTCCGACCAGTTGCAATTGGTCGTTCACCACACTGAAGTCGAAGCCGTCGCGCCACTCGGCAGAGTAGGCGAGATCAAGCTGCTTGATCAGCGGAAGCTTGAAGAACGGCAGCAGACCCCAGGAGATGAATCGATTCGGCGTATCCCACGGGTAGGGGCCGGCGGCCTGCGGACTGAGGACGGGGTTGTCCACATTGAAGTCGAGCACCTGGTTGGAGCGGGTTTTCGAGCGCGTGTAAGAGCCGAACACAACGTAGGGGCCGTGGAAGTGCTTGCGCAGAGCGAGCTGAACGGCGTCGTAGCGGTCCTGGCGCGTGCTCTGTAATTGGAAGTTGCCGCCGGCCGCTCCGTTGACGGTGTTGTAGACGAGTCCGTTCGTTCCACGCCGCTCGATGAACTCGGCTTTCAGGTAGATGGCGGCAGGGAGCCTGCGCTCGATGGCAACGCTCCAGTTCAAGGAGCGGGGCGCGTTGAGCGAGGCGGGGTTGGCGGAAAAGGTTGTGACCACGGGCGCACCGAGCGGGTTTCCGTTGGCGTCGAAAAACGTATCCTGCCGCACGCCCGCCAGGGGACGAGCCACCAGCCTGATGCTGGTTTCGTCGTAGACGAGGCCGATACCCGCCGACAACTTGGTTTTGGCATCGCTGTCCAGCGCGTAGGCAGCCGTCAGCCGCGGCGAAAAAAGCGACTGCCTCAAGATTTCATCCCAGTCATAGCGCAGGCCGGATTCAACGATGAGCCGGTTGGCCGGCGACCAGCGGTCCTGCACATATCCGGAGGTTTGCAGATTGTGAGTCAGCGATTCCGCCCCGCCGGAGAAAGTCGAGTAGAGGGAGCAGGGAGACGGTATCACCGCGAGGCAGTCGCCGTTCGGCGGAGGACTTTGCCCCTCGCGAAGAAACGCAATCGGCTGGCGCTGAAAGGCGGCGGTGTAGGCCATGCGATCGAGATCGATGCCAAAGCGGAATTCGTGCCGCCCATGCCACTGGCGAGAGGGCAGGTACAGGTTCGCCAGCGCCTGCCAGCGGCGGGCCTGAGTGCGGTCCGCGAGATAGTAGCTTCCACCCGCGGTTTCAGGCGTTATGAAATAGGGAAGGCTGCCGTGCGGATACTCGTTCAGGCCGTTCTGGACGAATCCAAAACCGGTTTCGAGAAGTTGGCCGCCGTGAAAGTAATGTTGATCTTTAACGTTGGCCACGTAGGCGGCTTCGGCATCCACCGGAGAAGCCTGCTGCGGAGCAAGAGCAGAGAGTCCCGCGTATTCATCATGAAAATGGTTGTATAAGAAACTGGTGGTGAGAATGTTGCGTGAAGTCAGGTTGGTCTGCACTTTCGCCAGGTTGCTCATCCTCCAGACGTGGTCGCTGTTGGCGCCGGAGGGCAGTTCGGTGATGACAACATTGTCATATTCTCCCTCCAGCGCATTGAAGAACCAGATCTTGCCCTTGCGTAGCGGACCTGAAAAAGTGAGGCGAGGATCTACTTTATCGAAGGTAAGTCCGTTCTTGTTCTGCACGGAGGGAATGAAGTCGGTGACGGTGAAGCGGTAATGATCGTCGCCGGTGAGGGTGTTCATGCTCAGCACGCCGGCGGATGCCTTGCCGTATTCGGCGGGAATTCTACTGCTCTCGACCTCGACCAGTCGAAAGGCGTCGGTGCTGAGCCGCACGAGCAGCAGGCCGTTGGCGGGCTGCGTGACGTTGAAGCCATCGAGCAGCGCCAGTGTCTGATAGGTCTCTGCGCCCGCCACGTGCGGCTGGCCGCTCGCGTCCTGCACCACGCCGGGAATGTAGTTGAGCACATTGCGGTAATCGCGGGTGGAGGGATAAGGGATATCGATGATGTTGAGGCCGGTGAGTTGCTCTTGCGAGGCGGTCTGCGCGGGATCGATTGCCGGCGGCGATTCCACTACATTCATTTCTTCGCGCACTTCCCGCTGCGGCGAGAGACGCACTTCCATATCCGTGGTGACGCCCACGCGGACTAGCGGCAGAACCAGCGCGTAGAAGCCCGGTTTCTCCACGCGCAACTGGTAATCGCCGGCGGGGATGCCGGCGAACTGGCAGCGCCCGGAAAAGTTGGTATCGCAACGCAGAGCGGCCGATTGCGGCGTAAGCTGCAGCGAGACTCGAGCCGCGGCGATGGCCATTCCGTTTTCATCGGTTACGGTTACGGCGAGTTTTGATAACGGGGAAGGCACGGGAGGATTGCCGGTATTCACTTGCGGGCGAGCAGCGACAGATGAGGCCAGCAAAGATAAAATCGCGAACTTTTGCCAGAACCGTGTCACGGTTTGCCGGTCGCCTTTCGGGAGCGGGCACTGCTTGGTCAACCTGCTTAAGATCAGCCGCGGGGGCGCTCTGGATGCCCCACTTTGCCACTGCTAATTTCGGCCCAAGACGTGGACTCCATCAATACTTATAATTCTTAGAGTTTGTTTCATGGCAATTGATTATTCCAGCGTGTCACGCTGAGGTTGAGCCGTTTTGCGGGCGTCTGAGCCCGCAGGCGAAATCCTGAGCGTAGCGAAGGAACTCGGCGACGCGGCGTAAGGGTCCATGTATTTGCGTTTTTCGGCCTTCGGGTCACGCTCGGTGAAATGCATAGATCGTCACGTCGGTTCGCAAAAGCGGCGAACCTCCTCACGATGACACCCGCAGCGAAGGATACAGTATCTTGGTACTACCCTATATGGGGCGCCCACTTCCGGCGAAGCCGGCTTCAATTCACCGAAGCATATATTTTTTGGCGCGGGACAGCTAAAGTAGAGAAGTCATCTTAATTAACGATTGCATTAACAATTTTTCATTTAACGGTTTTCGCCCCTGACGCCCGCTGACGGCGCTGCACGGGCACCGCATGGAAGAGGACAGTTCATGAGGAGCACTATTCTGCAATCTATACCCGTCGGAGAAAAGGTCGGGATCGCCTTCTCGGGAGGCTTGGACACCAGCGCGGCAATCTACTGGATGCGCGAGAAAGGCGCAATTCCTTACTGCTACACCGCCAATCTGGGGCAGCCCGACGAGTCCAACTATGACGACATTCCGCGCCGGGCGCTGGAGCTAGGCGCGGAGAAGGCTCGCCTGCTCGACTGCCGGGTGCAACTGGTGCGCGAGGGACTGGCTGCGCTGCAGTGTGGAGCCTTTCACATCTCGACGGCCGGAGTCCCCTACTTCAACACCACGCCGATAGGACGCGCCGTGACCGGCACCATGCTGGTGGGGGCGATGAAGGAAGATGCAGTCAACATCTGGGGCGATGGAAGCACTTACAAGGGCAATGACATCGAGCGCTTCTACCGTTATGGCCTGCTGGTCAACCCGAATCTGCGCGTTTACAAGCCCTGGCTCGATCAAAAGTTCATCGACGAGCTCGGTGGACGCAAGGAAATGTCGGAGCTGCTCGAAAAGGCAGGCCTGCACTACCGCATGAGCAAGGAGAAGGCCTACTCAACGGATTCCAATATCTGGGGCGCCACGCACGAGGCGAAAGATCTCGAGTTCCTCAACAAAGGGATGAAGATCGTGGAGCCGATTATGGGCGTGGCACACTGGCGCGACGACGTCTCGATCAAGCCGGAAGAAGTCCGCATCAGCTTTGCCGAGGGACTTCCCGTGGCGCTGAACGGGAAGAGCTTCGCGAGCGAAGTGGAGCTGGTGCTGGAGGCGAACGCGATCGGCGGACGCCACGGTCTCGGGATGTCGGACCAGATCGAGAACCGCATCATCGAGGCGAAGAGCCGCGGCGTGTACGAAGCGCCGGGCATGGCACTGCTGTTCATCGGCTACGAGCGGCTGATCACGGGAATCCACAACGAAGGGACTATGGAGCAATACCGCGACATGGGACGCCGGTTGGGCCGCCTGATGTACGAGGGCCGGTGGTTCGACCCGCAGTCGATGATGCTGCGTGAGACCATGCAGCGCTGGGTGGCCAAGCCAATCAGCGGCGAGGTGACACTGGAACTGCGGCGCGGCAACGATTACACGATTCTGAATACCGAGAGCCCCAACCTGACGTATGCGCCGGAGCGCCTGACGATGGAAAAAAACGAGGGCGCATTCACTCCCCTCGACCGCATAGGGCAGTTGACGATGCGCAACCTGGACATTACCGACAGCCGGGCAAAACTGCTTATCTACGCGCAGACGGGGCTGATAGGTCCGCATGCCTTCGAGGGGCTGCGCCTGCTGGACGGGGCGACCGAAGCAGAGAAGGATGCGAAGCCAGGGAAAAAATAGGCGCGGGGCGGGACGCTCGGCTTGGGGTTGAGAAAAAACCGAGGGGTTTGATCAAGAGTCTTCAGCGACACGAATCCGTGTGCTCAGGAACACATGGCGGTATTGAAAATACGTAACTTGCTGACTTTGCAATAAGCAGGAGACGCGAGATAAGCAGAATACTGGTTTTATACCGGACAAGAACCAGACGGGTGGATTCTATTGTGTGCCTCATGGCGCATTGATACTCTCGCGGCAAGGAGGCTTTATGCTTATCTTGACTGGGACTGAAGAAGTAACCTGCCCATTATGTAGAAAACCGTTCACGTTCACCGTATCCGCTAGCAAAGCTCAATGCAATGGCTGCTCCTGTGTGCCGCCTCGACTCCCTGACGAAATATCTTCAAACACCATAATCACAAATCTCGGCGGACTTTGGGTATTGCGACGATTTAAGCGCGACGTGCATTGCGGCAAATAACCCGAGACCGATTCTGCATTGCTAATCCAGTGAATCGGATAGTATGCTTGTCCCGCTATGCGCTGGAAAGTGATTATCCTGCTGATAATATCGTCTGCTGTTAGCATTGGCGCTGAATCGTCTGCTGTCGATTCAGATAAATCAATTGATCTTGGAGTCGTTAAGATCACCATCGGGGAATCTCAGCAAGCGGTGATGGCGAGACTCTCTGAGCTGTATGCTGTCAAAAACGTAACGGATGGTATGTGGACAGTAACATCAAAAAGTGGCCCGCCATATAACGTCATGGCCACTATCACCTTTCAGGACGAAAGACTGGTCTATGTCACCCGACCGTGGGGGCCAAACGATCAGCAAAAAGGAGTCGATTTTGCCCGTGTCCTGTATTCAGCAATAAGCAAGATTGAGAAGAGTAGCAATGGCCAGTGTCTCGCCAGAACTGATCAAGTGCGAGAGCCTAGTTATGATAGGGAAACAATTGTCGTGAATTGTGGAACGAGATCGATAGAAGTGGGAATCGTTCGCAGTGAAAACTTCGGAGAGTCTGCCACAGTTACAGAGATACTCGGAAAATGAGTTATTCATTCGACGGTAAGAGATGTGGCATGAATTTACACTACAGGCAAACCTAGTAACCGACGAATTGCTTTAGCTAATTGTTTCTCTGCTTGTCTCTTTATTCGAACCTTTTTAAATTTCCTTCTAATATTCTGTTGCTGTGTTGCGCTTAGTCTCGTTTTACAACATGGCCAAATTCCCTTTTTCAACCGTTCGGGAGTGAATTTAATCTGAATCTCACATTTAGGACAAGTGAAAGATCCTTTGATTACCGCCATGCGGGCAATCATATCACCAGAGTCGAGTCCAGCAGTCTAGCTAGACGCTCAGCCGGAGACCTTCTGCGTCGCCCGGAGCTTCGGCACCGTCTCTTTGATTTCTGGCTCGCGCAGGAAATCGAAGTCGCATCCCTGGTCGGCCTGCGTCACCGAGTCGAAGAACAGCTTGCGATAGCCCCTCTGGTGGTCTTTCATTTCAGGTTTTACCCAGGCGGCCGCGCGCTGCTTCAGCTCCGCGTCGCTGACCAGCAGTGAAATCGAACGCGACGAAACGCTGAGTTTGATGCGGTCGCCCGAGCGCACCAGCGCCAGCGGCCCGCCGATGGCCGACTCCGGCATCACGTGCAAGACGATGGTTCCGAACGCCGTGCCGCTCATCCTGCCATCGGAGATGCGCACCATGTCCTTCACGCCCTGCTTCGCCAGCTTCTTCGGAATCGGCAGATAACCCGCCTCCGGCATACCCGGAGCGCCAATCGGACCGATGCACTTCAGCACCAGAATGTCGTCCGCCTTGACGTCGAGGTCCGGATCGTCGATCCGGTTCGCCATGTCTTGGTTGTTCTCAAACACCACCGCGCGGCCCTCGTGCTCCATCAAGTTGGCCGAAGCGGCCGACTGCTTGATGAGTGCTCCGCCGGGCGCAAGATTGCCTTTCAGCACGGCGACTCCGCCCACCTTGTAAATCGGGTTGCTCAGTGGCCGGATCACGTCCTGCTTAAATGGCGCCGGGGCTCTCTCCAGCTCTTCCGCCCAAGTGCGGCCGGTGACCGTGAGCGCGTCCAGATGCAGCAACGGCTTCAGTTCGCGCATGAGAGCGAGCATGCCGCCGGCCTTGTGGAAGTCCTCCATGTATCCCTGGCCCGAGGGCTTCAGATCGACCAGCACAGGCGTTTCGCGGCTCATCGCGTCCCACCCTTCCATGTCGATGGCGATGCCGAGCCGGCCGGCGATGGCTGTCAGGTGGACGATGCCGTTGGTCGAGCCGCCAATCGCCAGCAGGACCCGCATGGCATTCTCGAACGCCTTTCCCGTCATGATCTTGTCGGGCGTAAGTTTCTGCGCGATCATCTTGACGGCCTGGGTGCCGGATTCCTCGGCGATTCGCATGCGGTCGGCGGTCACGGCAGGCGGGCAAGCTCCGCCCGGAATCATCATGCCAAGCCCCTCTGCCATGCAGGCGACAGTGCTGGCCGTGCCCATCACGGAACAGAAGCCCACGCTCGCCACCAGGGCGTTATTGACCTCGTCGACCTCGGCGGCATCGATCTGCTCCCCGCGATACATTCCCCAGTAGCGGCGACAGTCGGTGCAAGCGCCTACGCGCACCCCGCGATGCCCGCCGGTCAGCATGGCGCCGCTCACCAGCGAGATCGCCGGAATGCCAGCCGAGGCCGCGCCCATCAACTGGGCCGGCACGTTCTTGTCGCAGCCGCCGATCATGACCACGGAATCCATCGGCTGCGCCCGAATCATCTCCTCCGTGTCGATTGCCAACAGGTTGCGCAGAAACATGCTCGTGGGATAGGCAAAGCTCTCATGGATGGAGATCGTCGGGAATACCATCGGCAGTCCGCCGGCGAGCATGACGCCACGCTTTACGGCTTCGATCAGTTGCGGGGCGTTCCCGTGACAGGGGTTGTAATCGCTTCCGGAGTTGATGATGCCCACGATCGGGCGCTCGAGAACATCATCGGTGTAACCTGCGCCCTTGATAAACGCCTTGCGCAGAAACAGGGAAAAATCTAAATCGCCGTAACTCGTCAGCCCTTTGCGGAGACCGGTCTTATCTTTATCGTTTTTCATAGTAGAGAGCAGGTCCGGAACAACACGCAGGCAAGGCCGTATTCTTGATAACGGAAGCGCGCTTGCCCGGAGCTTCACCTTTCAAATTTGCGATCTCCACGAAAGCTACCGCCGAAGGCAGCGGTTGTCAAATCGGCTGGCAGCCCCGTTCGCTGCTGACGCAAAAGTGCCGGTTTGTGCCCTCGGCGAGCCACTGCGCTGCCGCGCAAAGTTTGGTTTTGGCGATTGTCATTGCCCGTTCAAGAGCCGATAATGTACGCGAGCAAGCTATCAAACGCAGGCAGAGCAAGCTTCCCATGCAAGCCGGGAACAGACAGCTCAGGAGATCACTATGGCACAAGGCAACGTGGAACAAGTCGTCAATGAAAAGCAGGTCATGAACAAGATTTTCTGGCGTCTTACCCCGTTGATGGTGTTTCTGTACATCGTCTCGTACCTCGACCGGGTGAATGTCGGCTTCGCCGCATTGACGATGAATAAAGATATCGGGCTCAGTCCGTACATGTATGGATTGGGCGCGGGCATTTTCTTTTGGGGGTACTTCCTTTTCGAGATTCCCAGCAATCTGATCATGGCCAAGGTCGGCGCCCGCATATGGATCGCCCGTATTCTTTTCACCTGGGGTCTGGTCGCTGTGGCCATGGCCTGGGTTCAAGGACCCAAGAGCTTCTTGATCATGCGATTCATCCTGGGCGTCGCCGAGGCAGGCTTTTTCCCTGGGGTGATTCTCTACTGGACCTATTGGTTTCCGGCGCGCTACCGGGCACGAATTATTTCCCGGTTCATGCTGGCGATTCCGCTTTCGTTTGGCATTGGGGGGCCGATTTCGACCGGGATCATGCAACTCCTCAACGGGGCGTGGGGCTTCAAGGGTTGGCAATGGCTCTTTATCATGGAGGGATTGCCGGCGCTGGTGCTGCCCGTCGTGGTGCTGTTCATTCTGCCGGATAAGCCCAAGGACGCAAGGTGGCTCACCGGGGCCGAGAAACATTGGCTAGAGCATGAGTTGGAAGCGGATCGTGAACAGGTCGCCGTAAAGAAGACCGAGTCCAGCGCGGGGCGAAGCCTGATGAACCCAATGGTCTGGGCGTTATGCATTATCTATTTTGCCCGCACCGGGTCCAATTACGGCCTCGGGCTGTTCATGCCGCAGATTATCAAGGCGCAGGGCTACACGAACATGCAAACCGGTTGGATCATGCTTGTTCCCTATGTCATCGGTTGCATCGCCATGCTGGCCTTCGGCTGGAGCTCCGATCGCCGCAAGGAACGCAAATGGCATTTGATGATAGCTTTCGCGATCATCGTGATCGGCTTGTGGGGAGCCGGTTTGGCTGGACCTACCACGCTCTCCCTTGCGCTGCTCTGCATCGCCACGATCGGCATTAACGGCAGCAATCCGCCGTTCTGGCCGCTGCCATCCGCTTACCTGTCCGGCTCAGGCGCCGCCGCGGGGATTGCACTTGTCAACTCGGTGGGGAACCTTGGCGGCTTTGCAGGCCCTTACATCGTCGGCTGGGCCAAGCAGGTCACCACTGGCTTTTCAGGTGGGCTGTACGGCCTTGGATGCCTGGGTCTGTTGGGATTGATAGTTACGCTATTTGCCGTTAAGAGTCAGACGTCGGCCACGGCGGCGCCACAAACGCCGGAGAAGAAAAAGGAAACGATGCAAGCAGACTAGCCGTTTACCCTTGGAGTTCTCTACGTTGTCTGTTCGGTGAGGCACCAGGCGAGGCGTATAGGCCAGCAGGGTGCCTCACTTTATTTGTCTGTTCGGTGAGGCACCAGGCGAGGCGTATAGGCCAGCAGGGTGCCTCACTTTATTTGATTGGATAAGAACGAAGGCTTCAGCAGACCCGGTATTCTCTGGTTGAGGACCAAGAGTTACTGGGCAGGAGAAGCCTTCATGATTATTGTAGGGTGTGATTTTCATCCCAGTTG
>JBEKBO010000010.1:0-69278 GCA_050015355.1 Candidatus Korobacteraceae bacterium
AGATCCCTGATGCAGAAATGGCCACCCTCAACTTGGCGCCAGCAGCTTTTCATGGAGACTGGAACTATTTAGTTTCGCCTCATGAGTAGAAATGTAGACTTTATTTATGCGCAGGCCCTAACGGTGCAGGCGGGGGAGCAACGCGAACCACCACATCGCTTCTGTATTTCCGAAGGCCCCTGACCATTCATCGCCGTGCTCGGTCCATGGGCACGTCTGGTTCCAGCCTTCTAGGTTTTGTTCTATGCTCGGCATTCCTTCAACCCTCCCGAATACCCCTTCTCTGTCGAGCAGAAGGGCGCCATAAAAACCACTTCCATGCCCATTCACTCACTAGCGTCCGAAAAGGTATCCGCTAACAGCCATGAGCTATGGCACGCGAAAGGCGTACATGGACTTGAAGACAGGATCTTCGAAAAACGCTCCGGGCTCTAGCTGAAGCGCCCCCACGGAGAAGTTGGCAACCATTGAATCTTCATTTTTCAGCCCCGAAAGAACGAATTGTACTGTACGTGAGTGGTTTTGCAATAAGGCGAAAGCTGCATCTGCGAAAGAAAAGCAGAGCGATTCCGCAAACGTTGGGCTTGCGTCGCCTCGCCCAATCTGCGGAATCTCAGCAGAATGTAACTGTTGATAAATCCCCATCTCACCAGTTAGCGCTGGCACTCTCGTTCTTGGCGGCAAGGGCTGCGGGTATTCATGGCAGATTGCCACTAGCAGCGCGGGTTTCGGGTTCCGGCGCAAGCTCAAAAGAAAAAAAGGCCCGCCGAAGCGGGCCTGTGGGAGAGGGCTGAACTATTACTGGGCTCCGGTATTGGTGTTTACGGCCACTGGGGTTACGGTGCGACCGGACTGCCACCGCGTCACGTAAGGGAAGATGGGGGTGACTTCGAAAGGCATTTTTTCACGGGCATTCAGCAGGGCAACCGGTCTGGCTTTGCTGATTTCGACTTTGCCAGTCCATGGATCCAGCCTGATGCGCCCGCCGAGCGGCAATGCCGCGACCTGGTCGACCCGGGTACGTTCCAGATTCGGCGCTTCCGCCATCACGGTTGCGAGGCGAGGACTAGCGCCGATCACAAGTGTATTGCCAACCTGTGCTCGAATCAGCTTCGGCAATGCGCCCCGGCTCTGATCGAGCTGCTTCATGAAGAGGCCGACCGTCAACAACTTGTCCTTGTAAGGCGAGTTCTGCAGGAGTTCCAGACTCTTCTTATCGGCCTGTTGTTCTTCGTCGCTGGAACGCATCATGGCAATTCTCTGTAGCGTTTCGTCGTCGGCGAAGATCGTGCGGTCGCCGAAGGCAAACTTGGTGTCGAGCTTGTGTGCCAGCACGATGTGGCTGAGTTCGTGCGCGAGCACCGCGGCGAGAGTGGCCTCGTCGGGCAGCACATCAAGCAGGCCACGGCTGATGACGATGGTATGGCCAACGGTGAAACTCTCGATTGGAACGGTCAACAGAATCCGGCAGCGGACCTCAGGTTCCAGGGTGAGGTTGTTGGTGATCATCAGGTTATCGACGACCGTCTGAAGTACCTTCTCGACGTCGCCGGTGGGTGCCAGCAAACCGGCGCGCTGCATACGTTCCAGCACGTTCTCTTCCGCCTGCCGCTCCCATGCGCGCTCGGCTGCGATAGGAGACAAGTCCTGTCCAGTGTCGCTCTGGTCCTTTACGCTGTCCTCGGATTCAACCAGGATCTGGGTAAAAGCGTCCTGCGACATGTCGCGGCCAATGTTGTAACCCCACAAGCGCGTCACCGCCTTATAGGCAGTATTCTTCATGGCGGCGATGCGGACGTTCGACTCCTCGCTATAGATATAGGCGGGCAGCCAGACGCCGGGTTGCAAGTTCATGCGCCAGGTATCGAAGTGCAGGTAACGGCCCTTCGCACTGCCTGGGGTGAAGGTCCCGTTGGCGCGAACGATGTTGTAATCCTGGTCCTCGACCCAGATGCGGCCTACAAAGCGCCCGACCCCGCTTTTCGGCTTCGGCGAGACATCGAACAGCAGGCAACGCACTTCGCCGAGAAACTCACGGCGCAAGTACCTGAAGTCATAGTGGTGGCGGTCAAACCCGCCGGCGTCGATGACCGCCATCTGGGCGAAGCCAAGCGGGATGAAATCGGCGCGGCCGCGCGTGGGCAGCCGATGAATATGGAGCAGCCGGTTGGTGAATCCCGCCTGTTGTTCGTTGAGGAAGTTCAGATCGCGCACATACCCCTTGAACGTCGCCCGTCCAAGGAAATAGTGATCGCCTTCCGGAACCAGTCCCAACTCCTTATCGGGCCTGAGCTCCTGGATGTAGGTTTCCACCATGGGTGAATACTGTCGCAAGGTTTTTACGTTCTCAGCTTCCCGCGCCGAGATCCGGTCAATCGCTTGCTCAAATGCGTTGGGCTCGCCTGGGGCGGCGGCGGCATTTACCATCACCGCGCAAAACGTCAGCATCAGGATCAGACAACTTGCTTTGCGTACCATCTCTAACTCCCGGCCAGTTCAGGATTGGCCTTTAAGAAAGCTGAAAAACAATGTGCAACGTTGCGGTTGAGTCCACTGGACGCCCTTCCTGCTGGGCTGGAGAGAAGCGTATCTTCTCCGCCGCCCGCATGGCGGCTTCATCTAAACCGTAGCCCAGACCGCGCAGGACGCGCATCACCCGGACCTGCCCGGTCGCAGTGAACATGACTTGCAACAAAACTTCGCCTTCCACGTGAAGCTTGCGAGCTTCAGCCGTGTAAACCGGTGTTGGTTTTTCCTGGATGGAAACGGGGAGTATCACCGCTTTAATCTGCTGTGGCGCCTTCTTCGTTTCGGCGACGGGGGCCTGGTCGAAATTGGCGGTTTGCACGCGCCCTGACGCAGCGACAGGCTGCGGAGCGGCAGCAACGCCATTGCCAAACCCCGTGCCGGCAATCACACCGCGAGCGCCGCGGGCTCCGCCCGTGCCGTTTCCGTAGCCCGGACCGGACGGTAGATCGAAGCTGCCGACACTGGCGATATTGCCTTTGCCGGTTGCGCTCGGGTTCGCCGGAACGCCGTTGGGATCACCGAATCCGCCGGTTTGAACCTTTGAGGCAGCCATTTTCGGCAGCGTCGGGGCAGCCGAACTACCGACGAATACGTTCGTCTGCAATGACCGCGCGACGACCTTCGGCGCGGGCGCTTTCTCGGCGTCGAAGCGTGGGAGTGGCGCCGCAGGCAGCGGCGTCCTGGTTGCGACCTCTTGTTTAGGCAATGGGAGAGGCGTCGTAATCCTGGGAGGCGCAACAAACTCGGAGCGTGCCTGCGCTCTGGGCGCGGGCTTTACGGCGATGGGAATCTGCTTCGACGGAGCGGGCTGTCGGTGTACTTGTGGTGCTACGAGTTCTGTGTGCTCAAACTGCTTCAGGGTAAGTTGTGGGGCAGTGAGGGTAATTGCTCCCAGCAAAATAATGGCCGCTGACTGCGCGCTGAAGCTGGTGGCAAATGATTTCCACCGGCATTGAGCGTCCGGCAGAGGGCCAAAAAGTATGCTTCCGTCGATTTGACTCATGTCCTTTCCACCAAGGCTCTCCGGCTGAAGCCATAGAGCCCTGCAACCGGAAAACGGAAGAAAGCCGGAGGGCACCCTACTGACCCGCCGTCCTGTCTCGTTCTGGGCAAGCAAGGCTTACCGCAGCACGCAAGGCACTGAACCTGGGGAGGAAAGGCACTCGGGGAGCGATTGAACCTGCGCGACTATACTGTCGCTAGTACCGAGTACGACAACAACTCGTCACTCAAGTAAGTGAAGTATAGCGAGCTGCTCTGGAAAATCAAGGAACTTAAGCCTATGTCATGCCAACGTTAGTCTATGTCCTAACGTTACGCACAACCCGCATTCTTAAGTAACTTATTGACTAAACGCTAAACCTTAAGAATGCGCTAAGACCTGAGGGACCTGAAGAATTCCTAGGGAGAATCACTCACCCATGACCTTCACGATGACCCTCTTCCGGCGCTGGCCGTCGAACTCGGCGTAAAAGACGCGCTGCCAGGGTCCCAGATCGAGCTTTCCAGCCGTGACCGGCAGAATCACCTCATGGTGGATCAGCAGGCTCTTCAGGTGCGAATCGCCATTGTCTTCGCCCGTCTGATGATGCTTGTAGTCTTTGCGGTAAGGAGCCAGTTTCTCCAGCCACTCGTCGATGTCATGGATGAGCCCGTCTTCGTGATCGTTGACGTTGATGGCGGCGGTAATATGCATGGCGGAGACCAGCACCATGCCCTCCTTGATCCCGCTGTTGCGAAGAACGGTTTCGACCTGGGGCGTGATATGCACGTAGTCGCGATGCATCTTGGTGTTGAATGTCAGGTATTCGGTATGAAATTTCATCCTCTGATTCTCCCATGCAATTGCTGGAACATCTGTCTCCGATCCCGGATAATACACTTCATCCGGCCAGCGCATCGGCGTTTCTGAAGTGTTATTCCATGGCCAACAACGACGACGAAATCAGACAACTCCGCGAGCAGGTGCGACTGCTCACCGAACGCATGTTCCGCATAGAGCGGCAGCTTGGGATCGAGACGCGAATCGCATCGCCGCCCGCCGAACCGGCTGCCGCGGCGCCGCCGGCCATCGCGGTTGAACCCGCTGTCGACGCCGCCAGCACGGCCGCGCCTCACGCAGGCCACCCCAGCAAGCCTGAACTCCGGCTTTCCGGGCACCCCGTTGAATCTGAAACTCTCGAAACCCGCATCGGCTCGCGCTGGCTGAACCGGATCGGCATCGTCGCCGTGCTCGTAGGCGTGTCGTATTTCCTGAAATACGCTTTTGAGAACGACTGGATTGGGCCGGCGATGCAGGTGCTCATCGGCATGGCCGCCGGTATCGTGGTTGCCGCCTGGAGCGAACGCTTCCGCCGTCATGGGTTCGCGGGATTCTCCTATTCGCTGAAGGCGGTGGGCGCGGGCGCTCTGTATCTGTCTCTGTGGGCCTCGTTCGAACTCTATAGCCTGGTTCCCGCCGCCGTGGCGTTCTGCGGCATGGTCGTGGTGACGGCGGCGATGGCGGTGCTGGCGGTTTTCGAAAGCGCCGAAGTGCTGGCTGCACTGGCGCTGGTTGGAGGGTTCCTGACGCCCGTGCTGGTCTCCACGGGCGAGAACCGGGAAGTTGCGTTGCTTTCTTACCTGCTGCTGCTCGATGCGGCCGCGCTGCTGCTCCAGCGCTTCAGAAGCTGGCCGAGAATCCTCTTCGGCAGCTTCATCGGAACCGAACTGCTTTTCGTCTCCTGGTATGGGAAGTTCTACAGCAATGACCAGTTTGCGATCACGGTGAGTTTTCTGTCGGCGTTTTTCGCGTTGTTTGCCGCCGCGCCGCTCGTGGCGGATTTGTTTCCGCAAAGCCGCGGCGGTGCCACGCCGCTGCGAACCGGAGTGGTGCTGCCGGTGCTGAACGGCTTCGCCTACTTCTGCGCGGTCTATGCCATGCTCTGGGTGCAAGGCATCGCCGTGGAGGCGCGCGCGGCGCAGTATCTGCTGGTGATGGCGGCGCTCTATGCCGGTCTGGGCCTGGCGTTGGAGCGCCGTACCAGCGATGCGCTCCCGCCTCCGAATGCGCGCCTGGACGCCCGGCGCCTGCTGCCTCTGGTACACCTGGGAATGGCCGTGGCCTGCCTCACGGCGGCCATCGCTCTCTGGCTGCATGGCCACTGGATCGCATTCTCGTGGCTGGTGGAGGCCGCGGCACTGTTCTATGCCGGAACGAAAGCCGCGCGCGCTCCCGTCAAGCGGTTGGGCGCGATCGTGGTGGTGCTCGCCATTTTCAATCTGCTGGCCGGCAGCCTCGGGTGGCGTACGCAAACCCTCCTGCTCAACGAACGCTTTGGACTTTACCTGCTGGCCATCGGCGTGATCGCGGCGATGATCTGGTGGCAGCAACATGGGGCTTCGCCAGCCGAATCCACCGCCGCCGGTGAGGCCGGCAAGCGCGGCGATTGGCTGCGCCACACGCAGGCGATTGCGCTGGCGGTAATCGCCATCAACCTGCTGGCGCTCTGCGCGTTGAATTTCGAGGTCGGCGACTACTTCCACCGTGAAATTCAAGCGGTATACGCGGCACACCGTATCATAATGCCCTCGGTTTACGCCCGGCAGGTGCGCTCGTTGACGATCGCGCGCGACTTCTCATACTCCGCCGTCTGGATGGCCTACGGGGTGCTGCTCATCTGGGCGGGCTTCTGGAAGCGTTCGGAATTCCTGCGCTGGCAGGCGATCGTGCTGATCGGAATCACGATCATCAAGGTCTTTGTTTATGACGTTTCGGCCCTGCAACGAGGCTACCGGATTCTGGCCTTCATGATTCTGGGGGTAATCCTGCTGGCGATCTCATTCGCCTATCAGAAAGACTGGCTCGGGCTGCAAAAGAACGGGGAGGGGTAGGTCGTCGACCTGCGTCACAGCTTTTGGCTGGTGGCCCAGGTATTGAAATAAGTAAGAATGTTGATGGTGCCCCACGTTCGCCCGCCTTTGGCTAACGTGGGGTAGTTCCGTCGGGTGGGGTGGCGGCGGTTTAAGGAGTGCTTCGCCTTCTCGTCTTCTGGCTCTCCACTCCGACTCAATCTCGACAATTCGCCCCTCACCGTGCGCATCGTGGCGAAAAGATTCCCAAGGGAATGTCATGGCGACCGGAGCGCCGAGCGCCGTGGCCGGAGCAGCCAGGCTGCGTACCCGATATTACATTCGAGAAGCAAAAAGCTGTTCGGGCGCGGAGTGGAGCCACCCTTTGTTTTCGGGGAAAAAACAAAAGGTGGCTCGACTTCGCCATGACAGTCTGATATGGCGGGACTACTGGGGAACCGGGCTAACCATCTACGCATAGCGGTCCAGGAAACTACCCCACGTTAGCCAAAGGCGGGCGAACGTGGGGCACCATCGAGTCCACACGTGAGGACTATCAAGTTCAAACGCGAGGGCAATACCTCTAGGCGAACCCATCGCCAAGACGTCACTTGGACAACGCTCGCAGAACATCACGATCATCGTGCATGATCTCTTCGGCCAGCTTCATCTGCCGCTCGAAATCCGGATCATGCGTGGGAGGGGTTGCTTCACCTTCTCGGGGTTCGAACGGTTGCCCTAGGCCATCGCAGTCGTCACGCGTTCTTTGTCTGTGGAAGTGTGCTGTCTTCTGCTTCTTGCCGACTTCCCGCTTCTTTTCCTCGCGTAAGCGCGTTTTATCCTTCATGCACTTAGTTTATGGCGTTCCGGCCGCGCCACTCAAAGCCTGTATCCGGCAGGTTGGTTCACCGCATCGGCTCGTCTACTTCCGAGAGCCAGTCAGGACGCTTCAGCACTTCGCGCGGTTTGGGGCCATCGGGGGCGCCGACCAGGCCATCTTCTTCCATCAGGTCGATGAGGTGTGCGGCGCGTCCGTAGCCTATGCGCAGACGCCGTTGCAGCAGGGAAGTGGATGCCTTGCCGGCCTCCAGCACAACCCGCACGGCATCCTGGTAAAGCTCGTCTTCGCCGTCGGTGTGCAAATCGTCGGAGGAGTCGAGGAACGATCCGTTGCCGTTGTTCTTTTCTTCCGGCGGGGCTTCCAGGAACTGCTCTTCGTACTGGGCCGTGGACTGCGCCTTCCAGAACTCGACGACGGCGGCAATTTCTGGTTCGGTGACGAACGGAGCGTGCACGCGCTGCACGCGCGAGGAACCGGAGGGCAGGTAGAGCAAGTCGCCTTTGCCCAGCAGTTGCTCGGCTCCGTTGGCATCGAGAATCGTGCGCGAATCCACCTTGGTCGCCACGCGGAACGAGATGCGGGCGGGGAAGTTCGCCTTGATGAGTCCGGTGATCACATCCACAGAGGGCCGCTGCGTGGCCAGTATCAGGTGGATGCCGACGGCGCGCGCCATCTGCGCCAGCCGCGTGATGGACTCCTCGACGTTGGCGCCGTCGATCATCATCAGGTCGGCCAGCTCGTCGATGATGATGAGGATGTAGGGGATCGGTTTCTCTTCGCTTCCGTCGTCGAAGAGGCTCGGCGTGGAGCCTTCCTCGAACAGCCGATTGTATTGGTCGATGTTGCGCACGCTCTTGGCGGCCAGCAGCTTCAGGCGCCGCTCCATTTCGCGCACGGCATTGCGCAAGGCATTGGAGGCCAGCTTGGGTTCGGTGATGATCGGAGTGTAGAGATGAGGGACGCCCTCGTAATTGCCCAGCTCCAGCCGCTTGGGATCGACCAGGATGAGCCGCACCTGGTCGGGAGTGGACTTGTAGAGGACGGACATGATGAAGGCGTTGATCGCCACCGATTTGCCCGAACCGGTCGAGCCCGCGATGAGCAGATGCGGCATGGTATTCAGCTCGGCGGTGACGATGCGGCCATTGATGTCCTTGCCCAGCGATAGGGTCGTCCGCGACTTGGAGCCGGAGAACTCGTGCGATTCGATGACTTCGCGCAGCCAGATCGTTTCGCGATTGGCGTTGGGCACCTGCACGCCGACCGTCGATTTGCCGGCCATGCGCTCGATCAGCACGCTTTCGGCCTTGAGGGCCAGCGAAAGGTCTTCGTTCAGGCTGGTGATGCGCGAGAGCTTGATGCCCGCCTCGGGCCTGAACTCGAAGGTCGTAACCACCGGGCCGGGATTGATCTGCGTCACCGTTCCGCGCACGTCGAACTCGGCGCACTTGCCGGTGAGCACCTGCGCCAGCCGCTGCAGCTCGGCTTCATCGAATTCGCTGCGTTCGTCCGGACGGTGCAAAAGCGTTGTGGAGGGCAGCTTGTAGCCGCCCTGCATGCGGGGCAGAGTCGTCTTCGCTTTTCTCTGCGAGTCGGCGCGCGCGGTGACCTCGGGCGCGGCCTGTCCGGCGGCGTCTGACACGCCTTCGTCGAAGGTGCGCTCAATTCCAGTCATGGGGCGCGGCTGGCTGGTAAGCGGCTCGCGTTCGGCAGGCAGAGACGCGTCCTCCTCTGCCATGCGAGCGAGTCCGGTTTCGGCTACCGGTCTTCGATCTGGAGCCGGAGCCGGGATGAACTGCGCTTCGACGACGATGGCCTTCGCTCTTCTGCGCTTCTCCATGTCTCTTTGCGCCTTGGCTTTCGCCCGCGCTATCCGCCAATCGCGATAGCGGTCAGCGATCGCGTGCAAAAAAGAGAACCGGGTTTGAAACCACAGTTGCAGAGCCCCAAAGGAAAATCTGGTTGCCAGATAGAGGCCGACGGCAATCAGCGCGAGGCAGACAATGTAGGCGCCGCTGCGATTCAGGTAGCGGACCATGGCGTCGGCCAGAATGCGCCCCGAAAGGCCTTCCACGGGAATGACACGCAGCCAGTGCCAGCGCCATGGCAAAAGTCCGAAGAGCGCCGAGGCGAAAAGGAACAGCGACGCCGCTCCAATTGCCTTGGCCGCTGCCGCGTCGATCTGCAGCGAGCGGAACCAGCGCCATCCCAGCAAGGCCAGGAATACGGGGAAAAGGAAAACCGCGACGCCGCCCGTCTGTAAGAGCAGGTCGCTGACCATGGCGCCGACAACGCCTACCCAGTTATGCGCCGGATGGCGGGCCGAAACCGCAGCCGCCGTGTTCAGCGAGGGGTCAAGCGGTGAATAGGAAGCCAGGGCGAGGAGAAGAAGGCACGCGGAGACAAAATAAAGGAATCCAACCAGCTCATTGAGACGCTTGTTGGAGGTCGGGGTGCAAAGCCGAAAAAAAATTCTCATAGGCGTATGGCACGCGTTCCACCCCAACACCCGCAACTACGGCGCCTGTTGAGGACCCGGACACACCTTCACTTCAAAGGCTGTTGTTGCCATTGATGGTGACTCGCCGTGCCCGCTATACGCCAGAGCTAGAAAAGCTATTTGCTGCGAACCGCATCGCCATTGCAGGCTGCGCGTTGGCCTCAAATGAGCCTTCAGGGTTTTTATTATGCCAAAAAACTTGCCGGGAGGGCAGACGAAAAAAGGTCAGAGGTACAGGGGCGAATCCAGCACGATACCCCGGCCCAAGGTTCCGAGCGGAGAATCTTTACATTTCTTTCGTCTTGTGTCGCGGACCCACATCTGCTAATTGCGGCAGATGTGGGGCACCTAGCGAGGCGCCGCGATTGTGTTGATACGCCGGGCGGCCTAGCTACATCTTCCGCGGGTCTGCTCTAAGGCTTCTGCGATTGGCCCTGCTGTGCCTTGTCGGGAGCTTTCGGGCCTGCCGACGGCAGCTCCTGGCCTTCGTAGGTGATTCGCGTTTTTGAGCCGAAGCGCTTGTAGTTGGTGTACTTGACGGTCTGCCGGACGTGAATGTCTCCGCTAGAGAAGTGCAGAGTATCATCCGCGCGCGTAAAGGTCGGGAACCAATAGCGCCCGTCGACCTGCTCGCGCCAGGTGGTGAATTTCGGGAACAGGTTTTCCTGTCCTTTCTTTTTCACCACGTCGGGAACGTTCTTGCCGCGGGTCTTCACGATCTGGAAATCCTGGTCGTCGACCCAGATGCGCCCCTCGAAGTAGCGCTGATTGTGCTCCATCTGCTTGGGGTGGATATCGAAGACGTAGGTGTTCAGCTCGTCTTCCTTCTGCTGGCCAAGATACTTGATGTCGTATTGCGGGATTTCGTCGCTGGTGAGGACGAAAGGCATGCGCTTTTCGATGTCTTCGAAGTCCTCGCGGGTCATGCTGATGCGTTGCAGCGTGCTCTGCGGAGCGAAGACCACGTTCTCGATGCGGCGCCCGCGATCGTCGAAAAGAACGTCAACCACCGACTGGTATTCGCCATCGATCATGCTGCCGTCCAGAGTTTGGACCTTTACGCTTTGCCGCCACGTGTACTGTTCACGCGCTTCCTTGAACTCTTTCTCCTTGCTGGCAAATTTGCGAACGATGTCATCGACGGTAATCTGCTTCGGTTGGTCGGCAAGGAGCGGCCCTTCGCCGCGATCGTCGGCTACGGCGGCAATCGAGAGTACGGCAAGTACACCGATGAAGGGGAGTATTGCTGCGATCCGACGTTTCCAGTTCATAGCACGCCCATATTTGGATGCATTCCACAGCTCGAAGGTGCGGTCCTTGGCCTGCTGGGGATCACCGGGCATCCACCCGCTATGTTACCTCTGACAGGCTGCGTCGTGCCCGCGGCTTATGCTAAGGGTGCGCAACCAGATCGGTCCTGGACGCAGTCTGCATCGTCGCTGAAGCGGGTTCGGCCTTTGCCTCGTTTTGCAGCAAACGCTCCGCCGCGGACAAGTGCGCACCGGCCAGCAGCAGCATCCCCACCCAGAAAGCCCAGAAGATGAGCGATACCGAGACATAGAAAGGCCCGTAGACATCCTGGAAGTTGAACAGCGGCAGCAGCGCGGTGTAGGCGTACTTTGAAACCTCGAACAGCACGCCAATGACAATGGCTGCCGGCAGCACCGAGCGCGCCGGCACTTTGCCGTTCGGCAGAACCCAATAGATCAGGAAAAACATGGAGATAACGGCGGCGAACCCCGCCAGCTTCAGCATCGGCCAGTCGAAGAGAAACGTCGTGGCCTTGAGGATAAAGGGATGGTTCCCCACCAGCGCCGACATCGCCTCGTCGCTCTTTGCCTTGGCCGCCGCCGAGATCAGAAAAAGCGTTCCGCAGCCGAACGCCAGCCCGAGGGCAACCAACTGGTTGCCAAGATAAGAGCGGTTCTTGCGGATGCCCCACACCTTGTTCAGCGCCACTTCCAGCGGCTCGAACACTCCGGTCGAGCTGATGAGCAGCATGATGAGAGAAAAGATCTGGATGCGGTGGTGAGACGCCAACCGCTGCATGCTCCCGACGATGAAGTCCTGATTGCTGGGTAGAAAGTCCTTGGCCAGCTTAACCACGGCGGCGTAGAGAGCCGGGTAGTGCAGGAGTTTGCTAGTGATGGTCAGGAACAGCACTATGGCCGGAAAAAACGACAGTATAGAGTTGGCTGCGACGGAGAAGGCATAGGTATGCACTTCCGTGGTTGCCAGATACTTTATGGTTGGTATCGCCTGTGTTTTCAATGCCTTGAACATTGCCGGACGGCGCCTTACCTGGGCCGGAGCGCCACCAGGCGAGTCGGCTACGGCCTCGGCCGTCGTCGCCGTCTCGAACGCGATGGAGGAATTCTCAGGCATTTGCGATATTCCCATCGTAGCAGAGTACCCGGCCCTCCAGAAGCACTGGGGTGCCCGAAAGCCGACCGCTGGACATGTAAACGAAAGTGCCATTCTCGGATTTCAGCTCCCGATTTGAAACATTGACGACTTACTCAACGGAAAAAGTTTGCTAAAATCCTGAGTTCCTGCCATGATGCGTAGCTCGGTAGATGCGAGCTTTGCATAGGACGTAGGTTGATGTTTCCCGGAAGTGATTTGAAGCAAAAGAGATGGGCTCCGGAGTTTACCGCCAGCGACGCGGCCTGGCGGCGAACTCGGGAGTCCATATTCTTTTGTGAAAATTCTTTTGTGAAAAGCGCTCGAAGAAGCGCCAACTTGCACCATTCGTAACGGTGATGGGCCGTAGTCCGTTGCCGTATGGAGTAACTGTCAACGGTTGGAAAGGAGTTTTCCGTGAGAGAGAAGGGTACTGTTAAGTGGTTCAACGGCGCGAAAGGTTATGGATTCATCCAGCGTAGCACTGGCGAAGACGTTTTCGTGCACTATTCAGTCATACAGGAGACCGGCTATCGCACACTGAACGAAGGCGAAACGGTCGAATTTGAGTGTGTGAAAGGCCCCAAGGGACTCCAGGCGCAGAACGTCAGCAAAGGCTAACAGCGCCGACTTGATTCCAAGCCCTCCTCGCCAAGGGGAGGGCTTATTTGCGCCTGCGGGTTTCGCCTATTGCGGTTTAGGCCGTCGGTCCTATCGTACCGCCTGCATGCAGAAGTAGAGCAATTCCTTCCGCGTCTGCGCGGAAACCCCGAGAAACTCGAAGCCGCAGCGGAAGCCGCTCCGATATTTCACTTCGGCTTGCAGCGTGCGCTCGTCTTCATCGCCGGGCAGTTTGAAGATCAGCATGGCGACGGTGCCCTTGGGCATCTCGCGCGTCATGGTTGCGCCGATGCCGCCTTCGGAAAGCTGGGCCGAACGGCCATGGACTACCGTCTCTCGCTCGTTTTCGATGATGACGGCCTTGACTCGAACATCGAGTGGCACGCGCAACGAGCGCCGGCCTTTGGTCGAGGAAGATGAATTATTGGCTATCACGGACCCTTTGAGTGCTATCTAGTTGTTGCCCAGATGCTGGGCGTATTACTGGCCAAGTTTCATTTAGCAGACTTTTCGGCCGAACGCAAGATATCGAGTGACCAGCGAGCGTGTTCGCTCAATATCGGGTTCTCGGAACGCGCAAAGACCTCTAATGCGGGAATGAAGGAGAGGTCGCCGCTGTTTCCCATGGCGACGATTATGTTTCGCATCAGGCCCTGGTACTTGGCGCGATTTACCGGCGAGCGCCGGAAAGCGGAGCGAAATTCCTCCTCGCTCATGCCTGCCAAGCGGCGCAGCTCCGGGTTCACGAAATGTTTGCGCGGAGCCAGTTCCGCCATCGTCGCCGCGGCTGGTGGGTCGTCGCTGGAGCGGAGTGTGCGCCGGTTCCAGGGACATACGTTCTGGCAGATGTCGCAACCGAAAATATTGCGGCCGATTCCGGCGCGCAGGCCGGTGGGAATACTGCCGCGTTTCTCGATGGTGAGGTAAGCGATGCAACGGGAGGCGTCCATCTGGTAAGGGAGGGGCAGCGCGCCCGTTGGACAGGCGTCAAGGCAACGGGTGCAACTGCCGCAGCGGTCCGGCGCGGGCAGATCGGGCGGCAGCGGCAACGAGGTCAGCAGAACACCAAGAAAAATCCACGACCCGAGCTGCTGATTGATCATGCAGGTGTTTTTGCCCACCCAACCGATCCCTGCATAGCGCGCCAGGACGCGCTCCACCACCGGTCCGGTATCGACGTAGCACCAGGTTCGCAACGGCTGCGGCGTGCCGGGCAATCCTTCCTGCGCGGCAAGCGCGTTTACGGACGATTCCAGGTCTCGCAGGCGCTCCAGAACCGTGTCGTGATAGTCGGCTTCGGCCCATGCGTAACGGGAGATCCAGCCGAGCGATGGGTCGCTGCATTCGGTAGAGTAGGGGTACGGGCTGTCATAGTTGATGGCGCACACAACAACCGAGCGAGCCCAGGGCGCAACATTGGCGAGGCTCTCGCGCTTCAGTTGCTGGTCTTTGGTGCGGGCTGCCAGGTAGTTCATCTCGCCGTGGCGGCCTTCGGCAATCCAGCGAGGAAAATACTCGAGCTCGGCAAAATGACCAGCCGGCGCAACTCCGCAGAGATCAAAGCCGGCATTGCGCGCCTGTTGGCTGATCTGCTCCTTCAATGAATTCCAGTCGGCCATTGCCTTGGATCACTTCGATGGGCGAATCCCGCTCTCGCCGCGGGCAGCCGCAGATCAAGGATAACGAAATAGAAGGCGTTTGCCACTACGGACGCGGAATTTGAAGCTGCTGTCTAGCTGATGCCGAGCTTCTTGACTTCATCGGCGTAATACTTGCGGTAGAGGATGTCCCACTCCTGAGTGCCTTCAACGATGGTTCGCTTTTGCGATTCGATCTTCTGCCGAGCGGCTTTATCGAGGCCTTCTTCCTCGTTCAGTAGGTGCTCGAGAGCGGCGCGGATTTCCAGCCGGATGGTCTGCGGGTCCTCGACGAAGATCAGTTGCTCGAATTCTCTCAGCGATTCGAAGACACTCTTGGTGAGCCGGCTTACCTTGTCGTGGCTAATTCTCATAGCACCGCCCTGTATTTGCGCACCAACTCGCCCTTCACTCTCTTGAACATTTCCTGATAGTTCGCACCGCTGCGGCGCATCTCGTCCGAGTAGGCTTCCAGAATGGCGCGAACCTCCTCGTTGATGCGATCTTCGATGCTCAGTTCTTCATAAAGGGACTTGTCGACGCGCTCGACCAGGGCATTCGTGTCCTTGGCTTCCACAAATTGGCCGCCGATCAGGCGTTTGACGATTTGACGAGCCAGATAGTTAACGTATTCTCGGGAAAGGAGCATGTCGTTAGTTAAGAGCAGGAGCTGAAAAAAATTATCTTAGCACATGGCACGTAGGTGAAGGGCTGCCACCTTGCGCGCGGCAGCCAATGCAGCATCCGCCCGCTGGCGAGCTTAACTTCCCGGCGGGGCGATTGCGGGGGAGTATGATGTTGACTTCCGGCTACGCGTCAACGCAGGCAGGGCGAGAGGTCCCAGCAAACGCCAACAGCAGCATTTGCCGGGGATCCCGATTGCCGCAGTGAACCCGGCTGGCGGAGACGTGCAAAGCAGTCAGGCATCTGGTAAAACAGCAGACAGCTCTATGCTCGATGATCTCAGTGCGCTGAAAGACGACATGACCGCCTTCACGGAAGGGCACGGCATGCGCCGCTTCCGTGGTTACGTTCCCGACGAGCTGAACAGCGTCGTCTGGGACAGCGGTGAGAATCCTGAAAGCTGGAAAGATTTTGTCGAGCTTGCGAAAGCCTGCGGCGCGCCATTTCTAGTGATGAATGACGTGACGCTGGAGCGAGCCGACATCGACTATCTCATCCGCCGCCTCGAAAGCGCCAAC
Source organism: Candidatus Korobacteraceae bacterium (assembly GCA_050015355.1). GTDB lineage: Bacteria > Acidobacteriota > Terriglobia > Terriglobales > Acidobacteriaceae > CAWBRT01. The sequence continues at coordinate 15,565 of JBEKBO010000010.1, forward strand.
TACTCCAACGACGAGGACGTGGAAGAAGCGCGCTGGTTGCGCACCTACCTCGGCAAGATCGGTTATATCCAACTGGCTTTTCCGCACCAGGGCGTTATGTTCCTGTTCGAGATCTCCTGCGAGTGGCATGACCGTTACCAGCGGCTGCTCGACCTGGCGGAAGATTTCGGCAGCATCACAATCGACGAGTCCGACTCGGACGACGAGCGCTGACCTTGCGCTGGATTCCCCGACCCTCGGCTTGCCGCACATCGTCACCCGCCGGCGCCTTCGTGCATGCTTCCGGGGCGGACGCGGCCTTCCTTCTCCGAACCCCACATTCGCCAACTGCGGGCGGATGTGGGCCACCGCACGCAGACCTACCCCAACATGCCCCGGCCGGCGTTGATGCGTGCGCGCGCGAATTGGCGCAAGCTTTGCAATTGCCGCCCGCGGTTGCAACTCTGCTTGCGCGCAGAGGGATTTGCGATGCGGAGGAGGCCAGCCGTTTTCTGAACCCGTCGCTGGCGGATCTGCACTCGCCTTATCTCATGCTTGACATGCGGGCGGCGGTCGAGCGCGTTTCACTGGCCATCGCGCGCGGCGAGCGCGTGCTCGTCTATGGCGACTACGATGTCGATGGCACCATGGCCACGGTCATCCTGAAGACGGTCATTGAGCTGTGCGGCGGACGGTGCGAGTTTCACGTGCCGCATCGGTTGCTGGAGGGCTATGACCTGAGAGACGACGTCATCGAGCGCGCCGCCACCGAGGGAATCCGTCTCATCATCAGCGTCGACACGGGAATAAGGGCCTTTGCCGCCGCCGAGACCGCCCGCAGGTTGAATCTGGACCTCATCGTCACCGACCATCACCTGCCGCAAGTGGGCAAGGAGCTACCGAAAGCGCTCGCGGTGCTGAACCCAAACCGGGCAGACTGCCGGTATCCGGACAAGGGCTTATGCGGAGCCGGAGTGGCTTTCAAGTTGGCGCAAGCACTGCTGGAGAAGAACGGACGCTTGCGCCTGGTGCCTTCGTTTCTGAAAGTGGTTGCCATTGCAACCATCGCCGATGCGGTGCCGCTCACCGGTGAAAACCGCATCTTTGCCAGCCTCGGGCTGCATGAGTTGCGCCGTCCGGTGAATCCGGGCCTGCGGGCATTGCTTGAGGTTGCCAACATCGAAGAAGGGCGCCCGCTCACCGCGACCGAAGTCGCATTCCGCATCGCTCCGCGCATGAATGCGGCGGGAAGAATGGATGTCGCTCGCGCCGTGGTTGACCTGTTCGCGGAGAAAGTCCCCGCACGCGCCCTTGAAATTGCCAAGAACCTGGACCGCTTGAACGGCGACCGCCAGCAGGAAGAAGCGCGCATTCTGGAAGCCATAGCGTCGCAACTGGAAGAGTCGCCCGAGTTCGCCGGCGCCATCTGCCTGGTGCTGGACGGTGAAGGGTGGCACCGCGGAGTGATCGGCATCTGCGCGTCGCGGCTGGTGGATCGCTACCAGCGTCCGGCGGTGGTGATTTCGCGCAACGGAGAAGAGGCGCACGGTTCGGGACGTTCCATTTCCGGCTTTCATCTGCTGGAAGCGTTTGAACACTGTTCCGAACTGTTCACCCGCTTTGGCGGCCACGCCCATGCGGTTGGCTTTGCGTTGCGCTCCGAGCGCGTGCCAGAGTTGCGCCGCCGGCTGATCCGCTTCGCCGAGGAGCGTCTCCGGCCCGAGGACCTGGAGCCCGCGCTCGAATACGATCTGGAACTCCCTTTGCATGAGATCGGACCGCCACTCTGGGATGCGCTCTGCCGCCTGGAGCCATTTGGCGCGGGGAATCCGCAGCCGGTCTTCATCGCACGCAAAGCACGCTCGCTGGCGCCGGCGCGAATCCTGAAAGGCAAGCACCTGAAACTGAAGCTGGCGCGCGGAGTGGACAACAGCTCAGGCTTGGCTCGCGGCATCGAGGCGCTCGGCTGGGGAATGGCCGGCCGGTTCGAAGGCAATCCTTTCGAGGCGGGCCAGTTGCTCGACGTTGCCTTCACCATCGAGCGCAACAGTCATAGCGATTTCGGCGGACACTTGCAGCTTAACCTGCGTGATTGGTCGCGCAGCGATTAGAGCGGTTTCGGAGTAGTACCAGAGATACTGTATCCGTCGCTGCGGGTGTCATCGTGAGGAGGTTCGCCGCTTTTTGCGAACCGACGTGACGATCTATGTATTTCACCGGGCGTCACGCCAAGGCGGAAAAAGCTAATACATGGACCCTCACGTCGCGTCCTAACAAGTTCCTTCGCTGCGCTCAGGATTTCGCCTGCGGGCTCAGAGCACCCCAGAAAGCCTGAAATCTGGCTTTCCGGGGACCCCGCAGACGCCCGCAAACGGCTCAACCTCAGGGTGACACGCTGGAATAATCGCTCTTGGAATACACCAGCCCTAACCCCGTCAGTTTTGTTTGTGTCCGAGCCCCGGAAACTTGCTGAACCGGTAGCCGATGATTGTTTTGACGAGCAAGTGGTCGGTGCTGCGCGTTACACCGACTCCAACGCCGAAATTGATCTCCCACTTCTCGGAGACGTTCAGGTCGATGGCGGGTATGAACTGTTGTTGCTGTTGCGCGAGCGGGTCGAATCCGGTCATTGGGCCGCAAGCGCCGTAGTATTCCAAGCCCACGCTTACCTGCCGGACGACGTCGTAGCTGAACTTGGCGGCTGGCGCGAACTCGAACCCCTTATGCTGGTTCTCGCCGTGCAGTGATTTTTCCATGGCCGGATTAAACGCCCCGTACCAACGGCCGATTCTTTTGTCGATGATGGGACGAAGTTCGACGGTCCATGTGTCCACCGAGAATTGGCGGCGCTGGTAGCCGATTTCGCTGGAGAGCGCCAAGCCAACGGGCCAGTGCCATTTCTCCGGAACGCGGATGCGAGGCCGTATGTGATCGCCCACCCACTGCCAGCCCTCTCCGTCGCGGGCCGAGGTGAAGACGTAAAACCCGGTTTCGAAAAAGTCGTTGAAGCCATAGGTCAGCTCCAGCGTTTCGTGCAAAGCATGATTGGTTGGGTAAAGCCCGTTCTGGCCTGTCTTTGTGCCCTCAAACGTATAGTTGGTATGAAATTCCATCATCAGATTACGGGGTGGGACCGTTTCCGAGTCGTAGACCTGTATCTCGTAGTTGTCCTGAGCCGCGGCGGGAGGGGCAATGGCGACGATCAGCAGCAGAAGCGGGACGAGCAAAGACAGAGGCTTCCAGGATAAATCCTCGCAAAGTTGCGCGGATTGCGGAGGTTTTCGCACGGGCATCCTCGGCGCACATCCTGCTATCGCTGCAAGCACAGGCCGCGAATACAGGCGAAGCGGCACAAAGGCGATTGTAGTTCCAATTTCGAAAACTCTCCAATGGACTCAACGCCTGCACTGGTTGATGCCGCGGGCAAATTCTATACTGTCTACGATAGCCGGCTGAACAGGGGAATCGATGAGAAACTTTGAAAGCCTCTCCGAACGGGAGGTTCTAGCGCTTGCGATCGAGCTGGAAGAAGAAGACGCGCGTATCTACGCCGATTTTGCCGAAGGACTGCGTGAGAATTATCCCGCTTCGGCCCAGGTGTTCGAAGGCATGCGCCAGGAGGAGTCGATCCACCGGCATCGCCTCTTCGAACTTTACAAGCAGAAGTTCGGCGAACACATTCCCTTGATTCGCCGCGACGACGTAAGAGGTTTCGTCAAGCGCCGTCCGGTGTGGCTATACAAGCCGCTTGGACTCGAGGTGGTGCGCAAACAGGCGAGCGCCATGGAGATGGAGATCCGCCGTTTCTACGAAAAGGCGGCGGCGGTTACGTCGGACGCCAGTTTGCGCCAGTTGCTGGGCGACCTGGCGGAAGAGGAATGGTCGCACGCGATGCGTGCCGACGAGCTAGGGAAGGAAAATCTCCAGCCCGATATCCGGCGCGAAGAAGACGAGGTCAACCGCAGGCTTTTCGTGCTGCAAATCGTGCAGCCCGGGCTGGCGGGCCTCATGGACGGCTCGGTTTCCACCCTCGCTCCGGTCTTCGCCGCCGCCTTCGCCACCAGGAGTTCGTGGGACGCTTTCATCGTGGGTCTGGCCGCTTCGATCGGCGCCGGCATCAGCATGGGCTTTGCCGAGGCGCTCTCCGACGACGGCAGCCTCACCGGCCGCGGCCATCCCTGGATGCGCGGATTGGTCTGCGGACTGATGACTACGGCAGGCGGTATTGGACATACGCTGCCCTTCCTGATCCGCTCCTTTGGAGTGGCCACGACGGTTGCCGTCATTGTGGTTGCCTTCGAGCTGGCAGCCATCTCGTGGATTCGCACCCGTTACATGGACACACCGTGGCTTTCCGCCACGCTGCAGGTTGTGCTCGGCGGAGTGCTGGTATTCCTGACCGGCATTTTGATCGGAAGCGCGTAGAGGGCTGCTGCGCGTTCAGCACTTTTGTCGCAGGAATCGCGCAACTAGGTGTCGGATTTGCCGTCTAATGGAATATGCATTTGCGTGGGCGTGCCTGGCGGGGAAATCAGCGCGGTTGGTGGCTCTGTTTATGCTGCTTTCTGCTGTTTGCGATGGGATTGGCGCCGGAAGCGGCTGCCATTCCCAAGCAGGCACCGCACAGCTCCGTGGAGTTGATCTCGGAGAATTCGACGGTTGCCGCCGGTACGGATTTCAGCCTCGGTTTGCTGTTCAGGCTCGACCCGCATTGGCATATCTATTGGGTCAATCCCGGCGACTCAGGGGAGCCGCCGCGCGTGAGCTGGCAGTTGCCGCAAGGCTTCACGGCCGATGCCATCCAGTGGCCCACACCCAAGCGCCTGCCGACCGGAACGCTGTTGGATTTCGGCTACGAGCAGCAGGTGTTGTTGCCGGTGCGGGTGCACATTCCCGCCGCAGTTGCTCAGCAGGTGCCGATCCACGCCGCGGTGAGGTGGCTGGTTTGCGGCGATATCTGTATCCCCGCGAAGGCTGAAGTCGATTTATCGCTTCCGGTGGGGGCAAGGCCGATTGTCAATCCGCAGGCTGCGCCGCTCTTCCAGCAGGCGCGGGCGTCGCTGCCTAAGCCGGTCCCTAAGGGATGGAAACTGAGCTTCGAGGACTCCAAGGACGAGATACGGCTCAGCATCAATTCGGCTGGAAAACTGCGTTCGGCCGTGTTCTTCCCGCTGGATGCGAACGTGATCGAGGACTCCAGCCCGCAGCGCGTGCGGAAGAGCGCGTCGGGCTTTACCCTCTCGCTCAGGAAATCCGATCAGCTCACCGGCCCGCTGACCCTGCTGAGGGGAGTGCTTGCGGACTCGGAATCCCATTCCTATGAAGTCTCCGTGCCTGTGCCGGCAAGCGCCGGCAAAGGCCGAGGATCGAGCAAGTGACCAGGAAAGACAGCGAAAGCAGTGAGGAGGAGAAACGATGAAGCGGAACTTCACTCGGCTCACATTCGTCTTTGCATTGTTGGGCCTGACCGCAGCCGCGTTTGCGGTTCGCGTGGGCGAGCAGGCGCCAGACTTCAAGGCGGTGGACAGCAACGGCCAATCGCGCGCGCTCTCGCAGCACAAGGGCAAGTATGTGGTGCTGGAATGGCACAACAACGGCTGTCCGTACACGCGAAAGCACTACGAGAGCGGCAACATGCAGAACCTGCAGAAAGAGTGGACCGCGAAGGGAGTCGTCTGGTTCACCGTGATCTCTTCCGCTCCGGGCACGCAGGGTTATGTGACCGCCGCCGAAGAGAATGCGTACCTGAGAGAGATGAAGGCTTCGCCGACGGCGGCACTGCTGGACCCGCAGGGAACGCTGGGCCACCTCTACAACGCCAAAACGACGCCGGAGATTTTCATCATCGCGCCCGATGGCAAGCTGGTCTACCAGGGCGCCATCGACGACCATCCGACGAGCGATGCCGGCGACATCCCGAAATCGAAGAACTACGTCTCCGTGGCGCTCACCGAGTCGATGTCCGGAAAGCCGGTGGACGAGCCGTCCACGCGCTCCTATGGCTGCTCGGTGAAGTACGCGCATTAGCCTGCATTATTCATGGGTGGAGCAGGCCTTCAGGCCTGCGCTACCCAAGCACAGAGCCTTCGTGAATAATCCCGCCCGGAAGGCATAGGACGAGCTAGCGTTTGATCTCGATTGGCCGCCGATCATAGAAGGATACGGTGGCCGTTATTCCCTGTCGGTTGTCGAACGACTCTTTCGAAACCGGGAAGCTGACCATAACGCTGCCTGAAATCCGGCCGTCTGGCGCGATGCGGGACTCACGGGTCAACCCGGTGATGGAGTGTTGCCGCAGCTCCGGAAACGCCTGGAAGTAGCGTTCGAAGTCAGACACCGAACCGAAGTCATCGCTGAACTCGCCTTTGCCGGTTCGGATCGTGATCTTCACATTCTTCAGAAAGAGCGGTTTCTTGGAGATATTCGTCAGGCTGAGTTGCACGGTGGCAAGCGCAATATCCTGACCCGGAACGTTGACGGCAAACGCCTGGTCGATGCTTCCGGAGGCGACCGGCGTGGGGCGCAGGAAATACGCGGCCGCGCCGATGGCAACTGCCAGCAGCACCATGGCGATGATCACCGGACCCGCCGAGGGCATGGTGTGCTTGAAGCTGTCGAACTCCTCGGTCATAGGCACATGACCGGCATCGTCCGGATCGGAACTCGGATTGGGCCCTGGATTTGACAAGGGACTGGCCATCGTTCCTCCTTGCTCCGGCCGCTCATGCCGGATGAGCTACGGCGGTTGAAACTCTCCGCACAATTGTAAGATGCAGGGGCCGGTATTCCAGGGTTCCCGAGCTGCCGCCGATTTACCCCCGTTTGATGGCGGCAAGCAGCTTGTCGACGGGCAAGGTATTCAGCACGTCGGAAGCAGTCAGCCAGGCGCGGCGCGCCTGTAGAACGCCATACTTGAGCTTTTCGAAGTGTGACGTGTGATGCGCGTCGGTGTTGATGAGTATCTTCACTCCGCGCTCGCGCGCCATGCGCAGATGCACATCGCAAAGATCGAGCCGGTCGGGATAGGCGTTCAACTCCATCGCGACCTTGCCGGCGGCGGCCGCTTTGAGCACCGCGTCGAGATCGAAATGATAAGCGTCGCGACGCAGCAGCAGCCGGCCGGTGGGATGACCGATGGCGGTGACGTAACGATTCTCAACGGCGCGCAGCAGACGCTCGGTCATCTGTGCCGGCTCCTGGTTGAACGCCGAATGTACGCTGGCAATCACGACATCCAGTTGCGCCAGGGCGGAGTCGTCCAAGTCGAGCGCGCCGTCTGCCAGAATGTCGACCTCTATGCCGGCCAGGATGGTGATTCCCTCGATCTGCTCGTTGGCGCGGTGAAGCCGTTGCGCGTGCTCTACGGTCCGCTTCTCGTCGAGACCGTTGGCGAACGCCAGGTTCTTTGAGTGCTCGGTAATGGCGATGTACTGGTAGCCGCGCTCGCGCGCGGCCAGCGCCATTTCTTCGATGGTGCAACGGCCATCGGTTTCCACGGTGTGCATGTGAACTTCGCCGCGAATGTCTTCCAGGCGGACCAGTTGCGGCAAAGCGTGCTTTTCGGCAGCTTCCAGCTCACCGCAGTTCTCGCGCAGCTCGGGAGGAATCCAGTCGAGGCCGAGTTTGCCGTAGATTTCCTCCTCGGTGGCGCTGGCCGCCAGTTGGTTGTCTTCGAGCGTGAACAAGCCGTACTCGTTGAGCGTGAATCCGCGCTTCAGGGCGCGCTGACGCAGGGCCACGTTGTGCGCCTTGGAGCCGGTGAAATATTGCAAGGCGGCGCCAAACGAGTCCGGCGGAAGAATGCGCACGTCGATTTGCATACCGCTGCGAAGCTTGAAGCTGACCTTGTTCTCGCCGCGTGCCAGCACATCGGCAATGCCGGGGAACTGCAGAATGCGGTCGATAAGCGCGTCGCGCTCGGCCGGCTGCGCGCAGCAGCGCCCGGTGATGAGCAAGTCGAGATCGCCCACCGTTTCGCGTCCGCGACGCAGCGAGCCTGCCGGAGTCATCGTTTCCACTCCGGGCATCTGGCCAATGTGCTCCATTAACTTGGCTGCCGTGCGATCGGCTTCATCGAGATGGAAGCGGCCTGAAATGCCGCGATAGGTGGCAATCGCCTTCAGGATTTTCTGCTCGGTCTTCTCGCTCATGCGGGGCAGGCCGCGCAGCTTGCCTTCGCGCGCCAGTTGCTCTACACCGGTCACGTCGGAAACCTGAAAATTCAACCAGATCAGGTTGACGGTTTTTGGACCGAGTCCCTGGATCTTGAGCAACTCCAGCATCGACGGACGGTATTTTTCCAGTAACTGCGCGTGCAGCTTCAGATCGCCTTCCTGCGATATCTCTCGCAGGTTCGCGGCCATGCCCTTGCCGATGCCGGGAATTTCCAGCAGTTTCTTGGGATCATCGATCAGCTCGGCGACCTGCCTCGGCAACGCTTCAATGGCTTCGGCGGCATTGCGGTAGGAACGTATGCGAAACGAATCTTCGCCCGCGATCTCCATCAGATCCGCGGTCTCGATCAGGATATTGGCGATGCCCTTGTTATCCACGCGTCTCTGCCCCAACACGCGCAACTGTGACCTCTTCTGAGATGTACGACACAAGCATCACGATCTGCGCCGCCGTAGCCAACGGCTTCACCGGCGGCGCGTGCCGGGGACCCTGCCTCCACCCCTGAATTCTAGAGCAACCGTCTAGTGTAGTGCTTCACAAGTCGAGTAACTTAATAGAGGTGTCATTCTGAGCCGAAGCGCCGCGCGCCAGCGGCCGGAGCAGCCAAGCTGCGCACCCTTCCACCCCAACAAGCCAACAACGGGCTTGTCGGGGACCCCGGCCCGATGTTGCGTTCGACAAGTAAGAAGCTATTCAGGCGTAGGCGGAGAATCCATGTATTTCGACGCCGGGAAAATGCATAGATCCTTCGCTCCTCCACCCCAGCGACGGCAAAAGCGGCCGTCGCCGGGGACCCCGGCTCGCTCAGGATGACATCCAAAAGAGGGCAGGGAATAACGGACCATCTGTTTGACGCACTACACTGGCGACACGCAATCGTATCTTGCGGGCGGATCCTGCAAAAAACAAAACCCAGCCACTCGGCTGGGTCTCGCGATTAACGCCGGCTCACTCGAAGTCAGGCGACTTTGGTGACGTTGCCGGCCTGGGGGCCCTTCTGGCCCTCGACGATTTCAAATTCAACCTCATCACCTTCCTGCAGGCTCTTGTATCCCTCGGAGGTGATGGCGGTGTAGTGAACGAAAACATCGGGTCCACCATCGCGGCCGATAAAGCCGAACCCCTTAGCGTTGTTGAACCATTTAACGGTTCCCTTTAGACGAGACACTTGCTAATTCCTCCGTGCTACTTTCCGACCGAAGCCGCTTCAGTCTCAACAAGCATGAGACCAAACCTACACGGATAGATTCCTGTTGAACGATCCGGATTGGGTGTGACTTGTCAAGACCGCAAACCGATGTTATTGCGGGCAAGCAATGTTGTCAAGTTGGTACACAGTTTCAAACCCTTGAAATCAAGGGATCCAGCAGCGCAGGACGGTGCCGCGGAAGCGCTGAGACGGTTAACCAAGCTGCGGCAAAAGAGGTTTCAGGCTGCCGCGTGTTTTCCGCAGCCGGTCAGGTCGCTGAGCGAAACCTCTCGATCCAGAGTACGCCGGCCATCGTCTTGGCATCCAGGATTTTGCCAGACATGACCATTTTGACCGCCCGCGAAAGCGGGAAGAAACGCGCCTGAATCACCTCGTCCTCTTCCGGTTGGGCCTCGCCCTGAGTTAGTCCGCGGGCGAGGAATAGCGCCATTGTTTCGTCGAGAAATCCGGGGCTGGAATAGAATGAAGCCGCCTTTTTCCAGCGCTTCGCTGTGATTCCGGTTTCTTCCAGCAACTCCCGCCTGGCTGCGGCCAGCACATCTTCGCCTTCGTCAATCCGGCCAGCGGGCAATTCCCACAGCTCGCGCGCCGCCGCGTAGCGAAACTGCCGAATCAGCAATACCCGCCACTGCTCGCGCGTGTCATCGACGGCCATTACCACGACCGAGCCAGGATGACGCACCACGTCGCGGCGCACGGTCACCCCGCTGGGTTCGCGCACCTGCTCGGAAGTCACATAGAAAATTGGCGCGCGAAATACAACTCGCGACTTCAAAACCTTGGCGGGCGAAGCAGCTTTTCCGGAAAACCCGGCGGAGTTTACTTTTGCGGTTTTACTGCGCGGCGTAGTCTTACGAGCCATGGTTGGCGCCTAGGTGATCAGGTGACCCATCTTTTCGCGCTTGGTACGCAGATATCGCGCGGAGCGCGGATGCGAATCGACCTGCGCCGACACCCTCTCCACCTTGATTCCAGCCTGCTCGACGGCGGCGATCTTTTCGGGATTATTGGACATCAGTTTGACGTGTTTCACACCCAGCGTGGTGAGGATCGCGACAGACAGGTTGTATTCGCGGCAATCGGGCTTGAAGCCAAGTTTTTCGTTGGCTTGGACGGTGTCGAGTCCTCCGTCCTGCAATTCGTAGGCTTGCAGCTTGGCCATTAAACCGATGCCGCGGCCCTCCTGCTGTTCGTAAATGAGGATTCCACGGCCGAGTTTACCGATTTTTTCCAGCGCCATTTCAAGCTGTGCGCGGCAGTCACAGCGATTCGATCCGAATACGTCTCCGGTAAGGCACTGCGAGTGAATGCGCACCAGCGGCGGCTGCGAGTGAATGTCGCCCATGACGAGAGCGACAGCGGTTTCCCGGCGGCGTTCGAGATCGGCGGGGGAGTCGTTGGCGTAGCGGACGGAGCTTGTAAAGTAGCCTTCAAAGCCGAAGATCCGAAATTGCCCCCAGCGAGTTGGGAAGTCGGCCTCGGCAATTTTTTTGATCGAATTCACGCTACTAATTATAAACGCGTCAGAGTTGAAAGATGTGACCTGGAACACCAACGAGCGGTGGTTAGGCGTGGCAGCAGAGGATTGCCTCTACCCCGCTACGCGCAAATGCGGCGCGTAGTAGGTGTCCCCGGCTTTACCTGCGGAGCGGCTGGCTGGTAAGATACATGTCAGATACGCCTTCGAGCATAGCCAACGCGCGCTTGCGAGGGGTGTGTGCTGGACGGGGCTATAGCTCAGCTGGGAGAGCGCTGCAATCGCACTGCAGAGGTCGTCGGTTCGATCCCGACTAGCTCCACCAAATTCTTTCAGCGGCTTGCAGTTTCTGAGTCAAAGTTCACAACACCCAGTTTGCCAAGGCCACCTAGACTTGATTGCGGTGTTGGCCGAAACGGGGTAAGGGCGTAGTATCTAAATAGACATCTTCATACGCATCTCTGCTTGCCCTAAAACCGGGGTGGCTCCTGTGCGCATCCAGGTGCCGGTTCTTGGAACGGCGCGCAAAGCCTATCATCAGCATCCGGCCGCGAGCTGCCGCTCATTGGTGTTCTGGAGGGCCAGCCCTCCGGGACGGGGTACGGGTCGGCGGAAATCACCACGTGCGGCACGCCCAGGAAATGTTTTCTTGACGATCTCCGTCAACTCCACGTGATAGGAGTATCGATGCCGGATGCGGTTGGCAACTACGTGTTCTCAATCCAGGCAGAGCCTTTCCATAGAGAGGTGCGCTACCACTGGATGATTTGCTCGGCGCAGAACCCTGACCAACTGGTGTCCTGGGGGCATTCCTCGACGCGGGAACTCGCCGAGGCCGCGGCACGGAACGAGATCCAAGACTTGTCTTCCGGGCTGACGCAAGGCGGGCGCGTGACCGGCGCGAAAAGCCAGATCATTCGTCGTCGCTAACTTCTCACAAACGGATTGAACTGCTAGATGCGATTCGGGCCGCTACCGTGTGGCAGCGGCCCGAGACTTTATCTTCTTACGCGTGCTCTTTGCGGAGTTTTTTGCGGGCGCGTTTGCGCGCTAACGCCTGCTTCAGACGGGCCTTCTCGCCTGGCTTCAGATAGTAGGAGTGACGCTTCACTTCCTTGATGATTTCGTCCTGCTGCACCTTGCGCTTGAAGCGGCGCAGGGCGTTGTCCACCGACTCTCCCTCTTGCAGTCGAATCTCCGCCAAACTCTCACCCCCAACCGTTCTACTTGAACCTGGAGACGTAGTGCTTACACGAATACTTCTCCCGGCATGCGAAAGAGCGTGCGGGACGGAAGCGTGTTCCGGGTTGGCCGGGACTCCACGATTGCCGCGTCTAGGCTGATCTGCTTGCGCGCTATTTTGAGTTTTAAAATGCGCTCGATATGGCGCAGTTCAACCACCTCGACACCCGAAACCAAGGTTGAAGCGCGGCCGCAGGCGCCGGCGCGTCCGGTGCGGCCGACACGGTGAATAAAATCTTCCGGCATGGCCGGCAGGTCGTAGTTGATCACATGGGCAACGTCGTTCACGTCGAGGCCGCGCGAAGCTACGTCGGTGGCAACCAGCACTTTGAAACGGCCTTCGTCGAAGCCGCTGAGCGCGCCGATGCGCTGTGCCTGAGAGCGGTCGCCGTGGATCATGGCCGCCGCGAATCCGTCGCGCACAAGATTCTTGGCCAGACGTTCGGCGCCCCGCTTGGTGCGGGCAAATATCAGTGTTTGTCCTTTTTCGGCGTAGAGAAGCTCGCGCAGAACGCCGGGTTTCTCTGCCGCGGCCACCTCAAACGCCTGCAGCTCTACGCTTTCCACAGGTTTCAGAATCGAACCCAAGGCGATGCGCACGGGATTCTTTAAGTAGTCATTGACGAGTCCCGCGACGGATGCTTCCAGCGTAGCCGAGAAGCACATTGTCTGGCGCTGCTGCGGCAGTTGTCCCACAATGCGGCGGATTGACGGCAGGAAGCCCATATCGAGCATTCGGTCGGCTTCGTCCAGCACCAGAATGTTGACATGCTGCAAATCGGCCAGTTTGCGGCCGAGGAAATCTTCCAGTCTGCCAGGAGTGGCAACGACCAGTTGGGCGCCGGAGCGTAGCGCCTGAAGCTGTTTCTTCTCTGGTACCCCGCCCATTACCAGGGCAGCGGGCGCCAGCTTGTGGCTGCGGACATTGTCGTAATGCTCGCAAACCTGCATGGCAAGTTCGCGCGTCGGCACCAGAACCAGCGCCTCGATGCGGCGCGAGTTGCTGGTTGCCAGCCGCTCGATGATAGGCACGAGGAAGGCAAGGGTCTTGCCGGTTCCGGTCTGGGCGGTGGCCAGAATGTCCTTACCTGCGAGCGCGTGCGGAATGGTGGCGGCCTGGACGGGCGTGGGTGTTGAAAATTGTGCTGCAGCAAGCTTCTGCTGAAGAGCAGAAGACAGAGGCAATTCAGAAAACTTCATCATGCGAATCGTTGAGTTCTTTCTCGAGGGGCGCCTCGCGACCCGCACTCATAGGGAGGCGATTCGCGAATAAGACTAGGGATGCCGCTCAGTTTCAGTTGTGGCCGCTGAGTTGTACGGGGTAGCAGAAGGGCGGGAACTCGAGTCGCTAGATCGAACCTTCGCACCACTGAAGAACCGTGGTCAGTAGCTTTCCTATTCAGTATACCACCACCTGGCATAAACGGCTCGGGTGGGGCAGGATGTGCGATCAGAAGTCGTTGAAGTCCAACGCCAAAGGCTGGCCATCTTCGTCATACGAGATAACCGGATTACCACTGCGTTCAACCGGCGTTTCTTCCTTAACTTCCAATTTACGTTGTTGTTTCTTTTGTAGCTTTTCTACCCGTTTTTCCTGACGGGCACGTTCTTTCGAGCGTTTGGTGAACGACGGTCGAGAGTTTCCGGCCATTGATGCTCCTGTCGCAAGAGGTTGTTGCTCTAAAGAGAGCCCGGAGCCGCTGCCCCAGGTTCCCCCAGATTCGAGTTTACAGGACTTCGACGTTTTCCGCCTGTAGCCCCTTCGGCCCCTTCGTCACCTCGAACTGTACCGATTGCCCTTCTTGAAGACTGCGGAAGCCGTTCGACTTGATGGCCGAGAAATGCACGAAAACGTCTTCGCCATTCTGGCGCGCTATGAAACCAAACCCCTTGGCATCGTTAAACCACTTCACTGTTCCTTGTTCCACTGTGTTGTACCTTATTCCCTTTTCCTGGAGATTCGGCTGGAAGATTTTGCTGGCACTAAGAGGTGGAGTCACAGACCGAATCGGCTGGCCAACTCAAAATCGCGCCTCAAACTTCGCGACCTCCACTAGATAGGATGCTACACGAAGGCGTGAGATTCACCAACCGGCGCAATTTGTGGGACAGAAAGCCATTCTTTGCCCGCTTTTGGCAGTTGACAATCGAATGCTCAACGCCTACGGTAGAATCTGAGCGAGTAGTTCTGCCCTCTTTCAGGTTCTCTGAAGCTAAGTCAGGGTATCTGAAGCCCACTCTCCCTTAGCGTACTAGCCCAGCACTCAATGAGCCAAAGCAGAAGCGTTTCGCCGAGCGCGCGACTCCTGTCGAAGTGGCGGAGGATGCGGCAAGTCCGGGCATTCAGTGCGGCCCCAAAATACTTACCGCAGCCCTTCAAGGCGGTAGTTAGCGACTGATTACCGGCGGGTGCTCGGCTTGGTGAGTTGGCCATGGCATCACGGCTTGGCCTCATTGCGGCATCTAACGAATTGCAAAGGAACTGGACCAACATGAAGATTTTTGTCGGGAACTTTAGTTTCAGCATGACCGAAGCAGAGCTTCGTTCACTTTTTCAGCCCTTCGGCACCGTCGACAGCGTTTCACTGGTAACCGACCGCGACACCGGCCGCTCGCGCGGATTCGGATTCGTCGAGATGGCAAACAAGGACGAAGCCACCAAGGCCATTGCGGCTTTGAACGGCCAGGACTCAGGCGGACGGCCGCTCACGGTCAATGAAGCGCGACCCAAAGTGGAGCGCGGCGGCGGCGGTTCACGCGGTGGCGGGCGAGATGACTATCGCGGCCATGCGCGTCAACCTCGCGAACCTCGGTGGTAGGGCTCGGGGACGCGGAGAAGCAGCGGACCCAGGGAATGGCTAAGCGTGTGCGGCAAAACAACGGGGGAGGCGTCCCCAATCTCGTTGAAATGTCGACTGTAACCTGTGATCAGTGTGGCGCTCGGTTCGCCATCGGCCATCGTCTGTTCTTCCAGGATGCTGAGCTTGCAACCAGGCAAGCCGTTTGGCTGGGAGAGCAGCTCGTCTGGGATCACATTCAGGAAAATAAGCACCGGGGTTCGATACGCTTGCCCGCGTCCAACGAGATGAAATAAAGGCACGGCAGCCGCGCGCTGGAGCACTTCGGGGCAAGTCATAGTCCGCTGGTGTTGTCCGCGAGCGCCGGTTGTGTGCAGTCTTCCCGGAAGGCGATATCTGCGCGATTGGATCGTTCAGGGCGGTGTTTCCGGCAGGTGCGGAAGGTGTCCTAACTCGTTGATTCTGTTGCGGTTTCTGGCACAGCCCTGGATCAGGTGCTGGCCGCCCGTTCTCCTCAAACTTTCCCTTTAAGTTAAGGCCGCGCAACCCGGTGCTCACCGCCGAGCTGCCGCTGATGTCCGTTGCGAAAGGCTTTCTTTTCAGCCACAATTCCGAAGACGAAATTCATGCGGCCAAGTAGCTGCAGGAAGGCGTTGCGCCCAGTGCCGGCGGGGCACAGGCGTGCCTGCTTAGGCACCGGTTCGGCCAGAGGCCGGGGAGAACGCAACTTCTATGGACCACACAAGAAAAGGGTATCGGTGGTGGGTAATTTTCCTGCTTTTTTGCGGCACGTTCGTGAATGCAGTGGATCGTGGCAGCCTCGGCGTTGCGGCGCCCTCGATCATGAAGGAGTTGCACCTTAATCCCGCGATGATGGGAGTTGTGCTCTCGGCTTTCTTTTGGACTTACTTTGCCATGAATATTCCTTCCGGAGCCCTGGCCGACAGATTCGGAGCCAAGGCGACTCTCGGTTGGGCGGCCTTCGTGTGGTCGTTTCTATCGGCGCTGACCGGCATGGCGCACAGCTTCGTGCAATTGGTGCTATTCCGAATCGGGGTGGGAGCCGGCGAGGCGGCGTTGCAGCCGTGCAACGTCAAGGTTGTCAAGACCGTGTTCCCCACGGAGGAACGTGGCACTGCGATCGGCATCTTCAACGCAGGCATACGGCTGGGGCTGGCCGCCGTGCCGGTGATGATGGCTTACCTGATTCACGCCTACAACTGGCGGGTGGCGTTTTATGTTACCGGCGCCGGAAGTCTCGTGTGGGTCGTGCTGTGGGTTTATTTCTACAAACAGCCGGAGGCCGAATCGAATCGAGAGGGCGCCAGCAAGGAAAGAGTGCCTTGGCTGGAGTTGCTGAAGCACCGGTCGATCATCGGGCTGATGTTGTGCAAATTCTTTCAGGAATACCTGTACAACATGTTTATCACCTGGCTGCCTGCCTATCTGGTGATGGAACGCGGCTTCACCATCCTGAAAATGGGCTGGTACGCGTCGCTGCCGTGGGTCGTGACTTTCTGTGCCTTGCCGCTGATTGGGCTGCTCTCGGACACCTTGATCAAACGCGGTATGAGCGTGACCAAGTCGCGCAAGGGGATGATCATTATCGGCCAGTTTATTGCGGCGATCATTGTATTCGCCCCGTATGTGAGCAGCGCAAAGGTCGCCATAACCCTGCTGGTTGTGGCCTTGGTTTGCGAATCCGGTGCGAGCACTGTCTTGTGGGCCGCCTGCGCGGAGATCGCTCCCAAGAACACATCGGCCTCCGTCTCCGGCATTATGAATACCGCGGGTGCCTTGGCCGGCATCGCTTCTCCCATCGTTACCGGAGTTCTGCTGAAGCTGACCGGGAACTTCCAGCGGGCCTTTCTTGTCGCCAGCCTGATGATCGTGTTTGCGGCGTTGTCGATGTGGTTTGTGGTCGGCAGCGTTGAACAAATCGAGCTCAAGAAAGACAAGCGAAAGCTGGCCGCGCAGCCGGCATAAAGAAGCGCACTTGTGTCTTGGCGTTGCGGGGAACCCGATGCTCACAAACTATCGCGGAATCGGAGCCGGCACCGGCTTGCCCGCGAAGTATGCTTCCAGATTGGCGAATGCCAGGTCTCCCATGGCCTGCCGCGTCTGAGCCGTGCCGCTGGCAATATGAGGCGTCAGCACAACATTGTCCATCGTCAGCAGCTCCGCCGGAACATTCGGCTCATCGGCAAAGACATCCATCGCTGCGCCGCGAATGGTGTGTTTGCTCAACGCATCTATCAGCGCGGCTTCATCGACCAGCGAGCCGCGAGCGATGTTGATCAGGAACCCTTCCGGGCCAAGCGCGTTCAGAACAGCGGCGTTCACCAACCCGCGGGTCGTCGGTCCACCGTAGGCGGCGGCAACCAGGAAATCCGTGTTGGCGGCGAGGTCGAGCAATGAAGCGTAATAGCGGTAGCTCACGCCCGGTTTTTCGCTCAGATCGGTGTAGGCGATCCTCATCCCGAATCCTTCGGCGCGGCGCGCAACCGCGCTGCCGATTCGTCCCAATCCGATGATGCCCAGCCGGCTGCCGCTTACCTTGCGAGCCAGCCGGTAAGCGCCGGCCTTCCAACTGCCGTTACGAAGGAATCGCTCGGCCGCTGGAATTTCACGCGCAACCGACAAGATCAGCCCCAGGCAAAGATCCGCGACATCATCGGTCAGCACATCGGGCGTGTGGGTGACGACGATGCCGCGCTCATGCGCAGCCTGGACGTCGATTCCGTCGTAGCCAACGCCGAACACCGAAATAATCTCCAGTGCCGGAAGCCGCGCGATGAACTCGCGCGTCACCGTCGATATGGCTCTGGCGGCTATACCGCGTACTTTTTTGGCGAGCGAAACAAAGGCGGCGGGATCCAACTGCTGGACGCGATCGTGAAACGAAAAAGCCGCGCGCAGGCGATCTTCGTAAAAAGCGGGCAGCTTGTCGACCGCAAGAATGTCGGGTTTCATGGTTCCAGGCTCCTGGATTCGAGTCGGGCAAGCACCTAGTCGGCGACGGTGGCCATTCGCCACCCGTTGCAGCCGCAGAGGTCCGTGAATTCATTGTTCTTCCTTCAGTGTACCAAGCGAACCTGCGCGAGAGCCCGGGCCGTGAGCGTGCGCGAATGTGCCGGTTTCTGCTCACCTCAGCCGAGCACAAACCTTGCTTCCGTTTTCCGCATCTGTTTAATAGCGCTACAAGTTATGAGCCCACAAGGGACTGCGCTAGCTATTGCAGCGGATGGGATGACCGTCGCCCACCTTTTCACAATCAAATAGGGATCGATGGCACACGGCAAAAACAGTTTCTGGAGCGGGTGGCACGAACGCCTGGCGGCGCTCGGCCAGATTCCGCCTGTCCTGAAAATCGTGTGGGAGTCCGGGCCGGCGGTCGTCACCTTCGGCATCATCGTCCGGGTTTTCAGCGCTCTGCTGCCGATTGCTCTGCTAGGCGTCAGCAAGCTGATTATAGACAACATCGTCAACGTCGTCGCGCATCACCAGCCGGTCTCCAACCGATTCTGGTGGCTGGTGGCGGCGGAATTCGCGCTGGCGGTGACGAGCAGCATAGTCACGCGCATTCTTGATTACCTGGACTCGCTGTTGGCTGACAAGTACACGCGCCACGTCAGCATTGCCGTGCTGAGCCACGCGGCGCAGTTGGACGTGATTGCCTACGAGGACCCGGTGTTCTATGACCGGCTCGAGCGCGCTCGCGTGCAGGCGACAGACCGGCTTGGGATGATTCAGTCCATTGGCCGGCTGGTGCAGCAGGTGATCACGACGCTTTCGCTGTCGATCTCCATTGTTTACTTTTCTCCATGGCTGCTGCTGGTTTTGATCGCTGGAGTGATTCCCGCTTTTCTCGGAGAAAGTCACTTTGCGTTTCTCGGTTATGCCAAGAACTTCCGGCAAACTCCCATCCGGCGGCAACTCGATTACCTGCGCATCCTGGGGGGCAGCAAGGAAGCCGCCAAGGAGCTAAAGCTATTCGGACTGAGCGGCTTCATCACCGGGCGGTTTGCGAAACTTTCCGACGAAATCTATCGCGAGAACGTCGCGCTCTCCCGGCTGCGATTGCTGGCCGGAATGTTCCTGTCGGTTCTCGGAACGCTCGGCTATTACGCCGCGTACGCGTGGGTAATCTGGCGTACTCTGTTGGGCATTCTCTCGGTTGGCACCTTGTACTTTCTGGCGGGCGCAATTCTGCAGGCAAGCAACAACATTCAGCAGATCTTCTCGACTCTGTCCGGCATCGCGGACCAGGCGCTGTTTCTGACCGACCTGCTTGAGTTCTTCCAGATGGAGCCGACCATCCGCTCCAAGCCGGACGCGCTGCCTGCGCCGCGGCCCATTGTGCGCGGCTTCGAGTTCCGAAACGTCTCGTTCCATTACCCCGGCAGCGACAGACTCATTCTGCAGGGTCTCGATTTTCATTTGCGCCCCGGCGAGCGGGTGGCGCTGATCGGCGAGAACGGACAGGGAAAGACCACCATCGTCAAGTTGATCACCCGCCTCTACGATCCCACCGAGGGAGAGATTCTCCTCGACGGGGTCGATCTCCGGGAATACAGCCTCGAAGATCTGTACAAGGAAATCGGGGTCATCTTTCAGGATTTCATGCGTTACGAAATGACCGCGCGCGAAAATATCGCGGTCGGACGGATTGAGCAGCTTGAGGATCTGAATTTGATTCGGGCCGCCGCCCACAAGAGCCTGGCCGATGAGGTGATCGCGAAGCTCTCCGGCGGCTACGAGCAGATGTTGGGAAGGCGCTTTAACGATGGCGTGGATCTCTCCGGCGGCGAGTGGCAGAAGCTGGCGCTGGCACGTGCTTATCTTCGCGACGCACAACTGCTTGTGCTGGACGAACCGACAGCCGCACTGGACGCACGCAGCGAAGCTGAAGTTTTCGAGCGATTCGCCGAACTCACGCAGGCCAAGATGGCGCTGTTCATTTCGCACCGTTTCTCAACCGTGCGCATGGCCGACCGCATCGTCGTGCTCGCCGATGGACAGATTGCCGAAGACGGCAGTCATGGCCAGTTGATAGCGCTTGGCGGACGCTACGCCGAATTATTTGAATTGCAGGCCGCCAGCTACCGGTAATTTTTTGGACTCATATGCCGCAGAACCCTCACGTTGAATTGGCCGAAGCTTCCGAAAGATTCTTCGGCTCCGTCGGGCAGGATGGCGCTCACGATGCCGCACTGATAGTGGCTCGCGCCGCCGCATGTGCCCGGTCGCTGGTCTGGCTGCCGGACGTCCGGGCCCCGCGGGGCTTCGCGGAGCGATTGCAAATGCTGGCTCGCGAGCTAGGCAAACTGGTTGCCGTTCTAGAGAAGCCTTCGGAGACGGGCGACTCGGAGGAGTGGCGTTGTCTCCGCGATAACGTTCACCTGCTGCGCTCGATGGCGGCCAGGCTGCCGGAAGCGGAGCGCACACTTGCATCATTGCCTAACGTGGTGGCAGACAATGGGCAGGTCGGGCCCCGCGTCATTGCCATCGCCGAAGACCTATTCAGTTCTCTGGCCAATCGTTTTGTCGACTCTGACGTGAGCACGTATTTGCGCGCATTTCAGGGCGTAACTGTCCTCCCACTGAAAGAACTGCAAGCGCTGCCGGCGGCCTTCAACGCGGTGTTGCTGGAGCGAATCGCGACACTTTCCCGCCTCCTGATGGCAAATAAAGAAGCGGCGGGAACACGCATCTGCATTCACAGCTTGCGGGAGATCGCCCAGGCGCCCTGGAGGGAGTTGCTTGAGCCTCTGATCGTTTTTGATCAGGTGCTGCGGCAGGACCCGGCAGGTGCGTACGCGCATATGGATGTTGACACGCGGGAGATGTACCGGCGTGCCGTGATCCATCTGGCGGCACACTCGGACTGCTCGGAGTTGGAGATTGCCCAGCAGGCGCTTGCCCTCGCGCGCGAGTCGCAACGGCAAAGCGAGGCCGATCCTCGCGTCGCCGTTCGCCGTTCGCATGTGGGCTATTACCTGATTGCCGAGGGCAGGGAAGTGCTGCGCAGACGCGCCGGTGTGCATCTCCCCTGGAACGAGCAGGCGCAGGAGCTTCTACGCCGCTACGCGGATGAGTTTTACCTCAGCGGCATTGAAGTGCTGACGTTCGCGATCGTGATCGCCATCATCTGGCGCGGTATCGAGGTCTACTCGCTTTCCGCGATCTTTTTTTGCGTGCTGGCGCTGCTTCTTCCCAGCAGCCAGAGCGCGGTTGAAGTGATGAATTACCTGGTCACTTCGCTGCTGCCGCCGCGCATTCTGCCCAAGCTGGATTTCCAGAATGGCATCCCGGACGACTGTCTCACCGTGGTCGCGGTGCCGACATTGCTGCTCGACGAAAAACAGGTGCGGCGGTTGGTGAACGATCTGGAGGTCCGCTATGTCGGCAACATGAGCGCAAATCTGCACTTTGCGCTGCTGACGGATCTGCCCGATTCCGCCTCGCCTCCCAGTGAAGGCGATCCTCTGGTCTACCTCTGCGGCAAACTCATTCGCGGACTCAACGACAAATATCGCGGAAACGGCGCCGGCACTTTTGCCATGTTCCACCGCGATCGCGTTTATAACCCTCGCGAAGGCGTATGGATGGGCTGGGAGCGCAAGCGCGGCAAGCTGCTTGACTTCAATAAGCTGATTCTTGGCGACTACGACAGCTTTCCTTACAAAGCCGGCAACCTTTCGATTCTGCCGCGCGTTCGCTACGTCCTGACGCTGGATTCGGATACGGAACTGCCTCGCGGAACGGCGCAGCGGCTGATCGGCGCGCTTGCGCATCCGTTGTGCCAGGCCATTATCGATCCCGAGCGCAATGTGGTGGTCGAAGGTTTTGGAATTCTTCAACCGCGCGTCGGAGTGAGCGTCCAGAGCGCGGCCCAATCGCGGCTGGCCTCGATCTATTCCGGGCAGACGGGGTTCGACATTTACACGCGCGCGATTTCCGACGTCTATCAGGAGCTGTACGGCGAAGGCACCTTCGTCGGCAAGGGTCTCTATGAAGTCCGCACACTGCACAAAGTTCTCGACCATCGTTTCCCGCGCAACGCGCTTCTTAGTCACGATTTGATCGAGGGGGCCTATGCGCGCGCGGGATTCGTGAGCGATGCCCAGGTGATTGACGATTATCCATCGCACTACCGCGCTTACATGAGGCGTAAACATCGTTGGCTGCGGGGAGACTGGCAGATCGCAGAGTGGCTGTTTCCGCGGGTCCCCGACGAGAGCGGCAACCGTGTCCCCAATCCAATCTCGTTCATCTCGCGCTGGAAGATTCTCGACAACCTGCGGCGGAGCCTGATCGAGATTGCGATTTTTGTGCTCCTGGTCCTGGGATGGACGGTGCTTCCCGGGCGCCCGCTCTACTGGACCGCCGTCACGCTCGCCATCCTGTTTGTTCCGCCGTGGGTGCAGTTTGCGTTCGGGGTGGTGCGGGCCGCGCTCTCCGCCAGCCTGAGCGGCATTGCAGATGCCATGGCTTCGCTTGGGACAGCACTCGTCAGTGTTGTGCTGACGCTTACCTTCCTGCAGCACAATGCCTTGGTTTCCGTGGATGCTATTTGGCGGACGCTGTATCGCCGCATGGTTTCACGCCGGCGCATGCTGGAATGGGAAACCGCCGAGGAAGCCGAGATGGGCAAACGCAAGCGCTCTCCGGCTGATTGGTACCTGATCTTGACGCCGGCGGTCGCGTTGGGTATAGGGGTGCTTGTCTACTGCGTTCACCGCCAAGCCCATCTCCAGGCGTTGGCCACGGCCTTGCCCATCCTGCTGCTTTGGGCGGGCAGCAAGCTGATTTCGTTGTGGCTTGACCGGCCGTTTCGTCCCGTTCGCAATATGCCTTCCAGGAAGGATCGGCAGTTTTTGCGCCGCCTCGCCCTGCGCACGTGGCGCTACTTTGCCGAGTTCAGCACCGAGGAGCACAACTGGCTGGTGCCGGATAACGTGCAAGAGCAACCGTTGAAGATCGCGCCGCGGATATCTCCGACCAATCTTGCGTTCCTCCTGAATGCGCGGCAGGTCGCTTGCGAAATGGGCTATCTCACGGTTCCGGAGTTTGCGTCGCAGAGCCGCAAGACGCTGGAAACGATGGCTCGCATGCAAACCTATCGCGGGCATCTGCTGAATTGGTACGACACCAGAACGTTGTCGCCGATGGAGCCGCGCTTCGTCTCCACGGTGGATAGCGGGAACCTTGCGTCGGCGCTGGTTGCCCTGAAGAACGGAACTGCCGCGTTGCTCGACAAGCCGTTGTTGTCGCCCACATTGGCGGACGGCTACGACGATTACATAGGTGTGCTGCGCGAATTGCGGGCGGCTCCGCGCAAGATGCTCAAGGCCCTCCGGCGGCAGCAGAAGATGCCATGGCTGGAACGCCTGCTCGCACCGGCCTTTCCATCGGCAGCTTCAGGCGATCGACCGGCAAAAATCGCGCCTTCCTGGTTCGAGGTACAACTCGCGGCCCGCGAGGAGTGCAACCGGAAGATGATCGCCGACTACATGCCGTGGCTGCTGCCGCAGTTCGAATCTCTTTACCGCCATCCCGCATTTGCATTCCTGAAGGAAGCACATGGAATCTCCCTGGCTCGATTGCCGGCGGCAATCACGCTTCTGAGCACGCGTCTTGAAGAGATCGCAGCCAGCTATTCTCTCTCGATCGACATGCAGAGCTGCTGCCGGCAACTAACGCAACTCTTGCCGGCTGCACACGAAAATTCCACTCGGCTCGTTGGTGAATTGCAGTCGCTTGCCGAGGACGCCGGGAACTGGTTTTCGAAAATGTCTTTCGGCTTTTTGCTGGAGCGGCGCCGCAAGCTCCTCTCGATAGGATATGAAGTTGAGAGTGGTACGCTGCACCAGGCGTGCTACGACCTGCTCGCTTCCGAGTCGCGCATTGCGACGTTCGTCGCGATTGCCAAGGGCGACATCCCGCAGGAGATCTGGTTCCTGCTCGGCCGGGGCTATCTTATCGCGGGAGGCCGTCCGGTTCTAGCCTCCTGGACAGGAACTATGTTCGAGTACCTGATGCCGGCGATCTGGATGCGCTCCTATCCGGACACCCTGCTCAGACGTTCCGCGGAGGGCGCCATTCGGGCTCAGCAGTCGTATGCGGCTCGAAAAGGAGTTCCGTGGGGAATTTCCGAATCCGCTTATAACCGCGTCGACGAAGCTGGCAATTACGGATACCGCGCCTTCGGCGTTCCACAACTGGCGCTGCAGAAGGAAGATTCCAAAGCTCTCGTGGTGGCGCCGTATGCCTCAATCTTGGCTGTGGGATTCGATTCCGCAAGCGCTCTCAGTAACCTGCGATGGATGACGAAGCACGGCTGGTTGGGCGCGTACGGCTTCTATGAGGCTGCCGACTTCACTCCGGTGCGCAGCCGCTCGCGTTGGCGCCGCTTTGAACTGGTTAAGTCATGGATGGCGCACCACGAGGGTATGAGCCTGCTGTCGATTGCCAACGTGCTGGATGATGGCATAGTGCAGCGCTGGTTCCACGGCGATCCGCGGGTGCAGGCGACCGAGTTGCTCTTGCACGAGCGCCCGATTGTGAAGAAGCGCTCAGCGCCCCTGCTGCGATGGCCGGTACTATCGTTTCGAAGCGGCAGCAGGGAGAAAAAGACCGCTTAGGCAGGCTGATGACACAAGCTTGCTCGCTCGGATCGCTTGCGTCGCCGTCAGGATTTTTCCGGGGACGCATTGGGCCTGAACCCCGCCCGCCGCATGCCGCGCTGCGCCTCCGGACTCTTCATGAAGGTATCCCATACAAAACCAGTGCGCGCATTCTCAGCCATCAGCATTGTGATTCCGGTATCGATCCCGATCACATCGGTGTCATACCAATTCTTCAGTGGGTTGAAGGCGTTCACGAATCCGTAGCGGCTCCAGGCTGCTCCGTAGCGGTTTCTGATGGTCTTCAGGACGCGCATCGTCGCCTCCGGCAGAAACGGCAACGACCCTGCCGCGGCGCTGGGAACGACGGTCCCATCGATCGGACCCATACTGGGCGGGCCTCCCCAGATGACATAACCTTTCTGCGAATCCGATGCGGTAATTCCCCACAAGTCATCGCCGTAATCAGGAAACTGCGCTGCCAGCTCGAGGCAGAAATGGCGATGGACATCGGTCGCGATGATCGAGTTCTGAAAGTAATCGGCATATTGATCGCGCTTGCCGCGAAAATCAAACCAGGCTTGGGAGTACTGGTGCACAAACAAAGGCGCGAACGAACCGATGTATCGAAGCCCGTCGTACTCAAAGGTCGTTCGCTTCCACGCCTTCCAGGTTTCGACGCGCAAGGGATGGATCGCAGATCCCAAGCCGAGCAGGTACATCATCATCAGCTCGCTGTAGTAGTCCCATCGATAAGGCAGAAAGCCGACTTCCGGTGTCCAGCCGTGCGGCAGCAGCGAGGTGTCTTCGGAGAGCCAGGTCCAGTCGACGCGCTCGAGAATCTGGCTTGCCAGGCGACGGATCTCCGGATGGCGGAAGTGCTCCCGGCAGGTGAGCACTCCGCATAGCAGAATCGCGGTGTCTACCGATGAAACCTCCGAATCCCAAATCCTTTCACCCGTCTCAACGTTGGCCCAGTGGAAGAAGAATCCGCGATGAATGGGCAGCTTCCTCCAGATGAAGCGCAAGGTCGCGAGCACACGCCCGCGTGCCTCGGCCAGCGAAACGTAGCCGCGCTTCTGTCCTATGCAGAGAGCGGTCAAGCCGAAACCGGTCGCGGCAATGCTCCCAACCAAGCCATCGCTCATCGTGCGCACGTTAACGCGATCTTTTACCAATCCGGTTTGCGGGTTGGCCTGCTCCCAAAAGAACAGAAAGTTTGCGCGCTCGATTTCTTCCAGCAGTTGCTCATCTTCGGCGACGAGGCGGCCGGGAACCGGCGTGGATGCCGGGCACGCGGCCGGTGGCGTCGCCGAAACCGGCAACATGCCACTGGCAGCCGGGATCGCAATCCCGAGTCTCACGATGTGACCCAGAAAACGCCGGCGCGAAATCCGGCTGAAGCTCGCAGTTTCTTCTTTCCGCATCTTCTAATGGGATGACGGAAGTTGGGGGCGGGGTGATCCCAACAGGAGAGCACAATCGCGCATCAAGAGTTAGACCGGATTCGCGGAAGGTATATCCGAGGGGGAGCAGGGCGTTGATCGCTCCGGATACACCGACTCCGGAACCGCTCTAGCGGGTCACTCGAAGGTCCGAGGCATATGAGGGTAAGACGGAAGACCGCAATTCTCGCCGCTGTCGTGGCAGCCCTCGCGACAATCCTGGCATTGGTTCTTCTGCGTTCGTTCAAGCCGCGGCCAGTGATCCTGCAAGGCGCGGTCATAGAGCAGGATGCTGACCCGAACAAGGAGCAGCCCATTGCCGGTGTCGACGTGACCGTCGCGAGCGAATCGGCATCGTACGCGGGCAGGTCGGACGCGGCAGGCTTCTTTCAGGTCACGCTTCCGCAGGGAGTTCGAGCGGGACAGGCACTCACGCTGACGTTCCGGCATTCCGGCTACCAGCCGCTGCAATTCAGCGAACCTGCCGGGAATCGGCTTTACGTTGCCCGCATGATTCCAATTTCGCGGCAGGCTCTCCGCCCGGAAGATCGTCGCCCCGAAACGCTCGTCGCCAATCTTTCGGTGAGGTATGCCGTCAAAACCACTACGGCAGCCGAGGTCGGCAGCGCGGCAAAGACCTTCCAGGTGGTAAATGCCGGAAACGTGCCTTGCGATCAAAAATCTCCGTGCTCTCCCGATGGGAGATGGAAGGCGGCCACCGGTTCCGGATCGCTCGACGCCGGCGAGGGAAACGAATTCCGCAACGTGAGAGTCTCCTGCATTGCGGGCCCCTGTCCGTTCACCAGGATCGACCCTGCCCGCATTTCTAAAGGCGGCCACATGGTGACCGTGTCGGTCCTCAACTGGTCGGATACTGCTACTTTCCTCATCGAGGCGGAAGTATTTCACCCCTGGGTTGCCGATCTGGTGCGCACTTCGTACCCGATTGTTTTTGGACAGGCGCTCAACTTCAGTCTTCCGGCCGAGGCCGAGGGGCCGAGCATCGAGGCCGACATCGGCGGCGAGCGCGTCGTTTTTCCTCTTGGCCCGAGTCTCTGCTTAAGCTGGGCCAATTGCACCCTCGGAGTTGAGCACGACGTCAGAACCTACCGATGTGAGCTCAAGCCCGGCTACCGTTTCTGACGACGGCCAGCCTTAGCCTCACCCTCGCGGAAGACCGATACTTTCGCGGGCCTTTCTTGGAGATTCACCCTACTCCAAAACCGCAGCCGGCGCGGCACACTGAATGCTCGCAAACAGCTTTCAAGTTGTTCCGCCGCCACTACGATGACTCTGACCAGACGCGAATTCCTACGCACGCTGACGATTGGCTCCGCCATATTGCGCTTTGCCGGCGGCGGGATCGCAACCGATGTGTTGCTGTCAAAGGCGTCAGCGGCGGCGAGCACCAACTCCGAGCTGTTGGACCAGCTAGAGCGTGCTTCGTTCGAATTCTTCTGGAACGAAGCCGACCCGCACACGGGCCTGGTCCGCGACCGTGCCGAGGCAGACGGCGGCAGCAGGAGCAGGATGAGCAGCATTGCGGCGACCGGGTTCGGACTCACGGCGCTGTGCATCGCTCACCAACGCAACTACCGGCCGCGCGCCGAGATTACGGCCCGGGTTCGGCAGACGCTCCATTTCCTCGAGCACGCCCCGCACGTCCATGGGTTTCTCTACCACTATGTGGACATGCATGACGGGAAACGTTTCGCGAGATCGGAACTGTCGCCCATCGATATGTCGATTCTGTTATGCGGAGTGTTGACCTGCCGCGGGTATTTCCACGACGCGGCAATTCGCCGCGCCGCGACGCGGATTTATCGGTGTGTCGAGTGGCCGTGGGCATTGCATGATGGCGACATGTTTGCGCTCGAATGGAAGCCGGAATTTGGTTTCAGCCCGTTGCGATGGGATTCCTATTGCGAATCCATGATGCTCTATCTGCTGGCCATCGGATCGCCGACGCATCCTATTCCGGCGGCGTGCTGGCACAGCTTCCGCAGGCCGATGCTGGTTTACGAGGATTATCAATTCATCTCCACGCCCGCACCGCTGTTTGTCCACCAGTACTCGCATGCGTGGTTCGATTTCCGCGGGAAGCAGGATGACTACGCCGATTACTTCGCGAACTCCGTGCTTGCCTCGCAGGCGCACCGGCAGTTCTGCCAGGCACTGAGCGCGCAGTTTCCCAGCTATTCGCCAGAACTTTGGGGGATAACGGCGTCGGATTCACGCAAGGGATACGTCGCCTGGGGCGGTCCGCCGTTGCAGGGGCCAGTCGATGGGAGCGTTGTTCCCGCCGCGGCCGCCGGTTCGCTGCCGTTCCTCTTCGCGGACTCGATGGTGGTGCTGCGCAATCTGCGCAAACGTTACGGAAAGCAAGTCTGGAAGCGCTACGGCTTTGTCGACGCCTTCAATCCGCTGACCGGCTGGGTCGATCACGAGGTGGTCGGAATCGACGTTGGCATCAGCATGGTGATGGCTGAGAATGCTCGCAGCGAATTCGTCTGGCGAACCTTCATGCGCAATCCGGAAGTGCAGGTCGCCATGGAAAAGTCCGGCTTTCGCCCTTTGCGCGCGCCGGCGACTCTCTACTCGATGCAGGGCTCAGCGGCCATGCACTCGTAATCCGCGGCGTGCCCGTTCCGGGTACGCGAAATCTGACACTCGGGAATTGTGCTAGGCTGATCGGCACTGGGCCAGTTTTGCGAATGGTCGCGAAGTGCGTCAGCAGCCCTCCTTATTTAGAGACTCCATGCGACAAATCCTTGCAAGCCTCGGTGCTCTGGCGCTATCGCTGATTGTTACTTCGGCTTTCGCGCAGAGCGAGTTCGGTAGCCCCGAAGTTGAGCGCCGCATCGCCGCCCTGCTTCGGCGAATGACGGTGGAAGAGAAGGTGGGACAGCTAGTTCAGTATTCGGCGGGAGCTCCAACTGGACCAGGCACCGGACGCGCCGACTATCGCGGGCAGATCGCAAAGGGGCAGGTCGGCTCTTTTTTGGGTCTGACGGGCGCGGCTGAGACCAATGCACTGCAACGGATTGCGGTCGAGCACTCGCGCCTCGGGATTCCGCTGATCTTCGCGCTCGATGTCATTCATGGCTACCGAACAGTGTTTCCGGTTCCACTCGGCATGGCTTCAACCTGGGACACGCAACTTGTCGAGCAAGCCGCCAGAGCCGCCGCAAAGGAGGCAACAGCAGAGGGCATCCGCTGGACATTTTCGCCCATGGTCGACATCGCGCGCGATGCGCGTTGGGGACGCATCGTGGAAGGCGCCGGCGAAGATCCATACCTTGGTTCCGCGATGGCAGCAGCGTACGTGCGCGGATATCAGGGCAGGAACTTGGCGGATGCCGATTCGCTCGCGGCCTGCGCCAAGCATTATGCCGGTTACGGAGCGGCCGAAGCAGGCCGCGATTACAACGCGGCGGATATGTCGGAGCGCACGCTCCGGCAGACTTACCTTCCGCCATTTGAGTCCGCGGTGAAGGCGGGTGCGGCGACGATTATGAGCGCATTCAACACGCTGAACGGAGTGCCTGCCACCGCCGATCCGATGACGTTGACCAAAATTTTGCGAGGGGAATGGAAATTTCAGGGCCTGGTCGTGAGCGACTGGCAGGCGATCGCCGAATTGATTCCCCATGGAATTGCCCTTGACGAGGCGACGGCCGCCCGGAAAGCGCTCCTCGCCGGCGTCGACGTGGACATGGAAAGCGGCTTGTTTCAGCGGCACTTGAGCGAGCTCTTGCGCGCGGGAGCCGTGCCGGAATCGGTGTTGGATGAGGCTGTGCGCCGTGTGCTCCGGGTAAAGTTCGCCTTGGGCTTGTTCGATCGTCCCTACGCGCCCGAATCTTCCACGGGAGCCCAGCCGAAGCTTGATCCCGCGCATCTGGAACTGGCTCGGACCATTGCGGAGCGTTCCTTCGTGCTGCTGAAAAACGAGAAAGTCAGCGGCTCTGCTTTGCTGCCGGTCTCCTCCAAAGTGAAAACCGTTGCCCTGGTCGGCCCGCTCGCCGACGATGCCTCCAACATGCTTGGGTCTTGGCCTGGCAAAGGCGACCCGAAGAATGCGATCACGCTCAAAGCCGCGCTAGAGCAGCGCATGCTTCAATCCGGCGGAAGGCTGCTGTACGCCAAGGGCACCGAGATCAATATCGCCAACGATGCCGGGTTGGAAGACGCGGTGAAGGCGGCGAGCCAGGCCGACCTAGTGGTTGCGGCGCTGGGCGAGGATGCGCCATCGATGACCGCGGAGGCCGCCTCACGCGCTCATCTCGATCTGCCCGGCAATCAGCAGCAGTTGCTGGAAAGAATCGCTGCCACGGGCAAGCCGGTGCTGCTGATTATTTTCAGTGGACGTCCCTTGGCGTTGACGTGGGCCGCCGCGCATGTGCCCGCCATGGTTCAAGCGTGGTATCCGGGTGTGCAGGCCGGACCTGCCCTGGTGAGGACGCTGTTCGGCGACGTCAATTTCAGCGGCAAGCTGACGGTTTCAGTGCCTCGCAGCGTGGGACAGGAGCCTCTCTACTACAACGCGCTCGGCACCGGCCGTCCAGCGGATGGCGTGGATCTCACTCGTCCGCCGGCAAACTCGGCCGAAAAATATGTTTCGCGCTACATTGACGAGCAAAACGCGCCCTTGTTCCCGTTCGGATTCGGCCTGTCCTACACGCAGTTCACCTACTCGCCTCTAAAGCTGAATGAAACCACAGTCTCAGCTCGCGCCTTGAACAGCTGCGCAAGCTCCGTACGCGTTTCCACTACGGTCACCAACTCGGGAACGCGAATGGGCTGGGAAATCGTTCAACTCTACGTCGGGCAGCACGGGACGAGCGTAGCGCGTCAGATAAAGGAGCTTAAGGGTTTTCGAACCCTGGTGCTTGCCCCCGGTGAATCGCAGAACGTCGAGTTTCAATTGAGCCGCGACGAACTCGCCTTCTGGAATATCGATATGCATCACATTGTAGAACCGGCAGAGGTATCGGTCTGGATAGGCCCGAACTCGGCGCAGGGACAGACGGCACATTTCACCATCAGCGCACCAAAGCTCTAGGACTAGGACTACGGTCGCCAGGGATTGTCGCCGAGAGGCGGACAGGAGCAGATTGTGACGGCAAGGAACTCGAAGATCGCTATTGCGGGCGCGACAGGCAAGGGCGCGCGGTTCGTCTACTTGGCCGCTGCCTTTGCAGCTCTGGGCGGCTTGCTTTTCGGTTACGACACGGGAGTGATCTCTGGAGCTCTCATCTTCATCAAGAAGGAATTTGCACTCTCGATCTTCGAGCAGGAATTGATCGTCAGCATTGTGCTGGCGGGAGCGATCGTCGGGGCGTTCAGCGGAGGCCGCTTGTCGGACCGCTTTGGCCGTCGGGCCACGTTGCTTGCCACCTCTGTCGTTTTTATCGCGGGCGCAATTTTTTGCGCGGCTGCTACATCAATTGCCGCGCTCGTCATCGGCCGCATTGTCGTTGGATTAGGCATTGGACTGGCCTGCACCACCGTCCCCATCTACATTTCGGAAGTCGCTCCCCCGGAAGCGCGCGGCTGGCAGGTTTCACTGTTCCAATTGGCGATAACCATCGGCATCCTCGGCGCCTACCTGGTCGATTTCGCGTACGCGAAAACCGAGGCTTGGCGCTGGATGCTGGGATTGGCGGTCATCCCCGGCGTCATCCTGGGTGTAGGCATGCTGTTTTTGCCGGAGAGCCCTCGTTGGCTCGCAAAGTATCTGCACCCGGAGGCCGCTCGCGCGGTTCTGGTGCGGATTCGCGGAACGAATAACGTTGACTCGGAGTTCCGGGACATCATCGGCAGCCTGGAGCAGGCGGAAGAGCACGGCCGCTGGGCGGATCTGCTTTCTCCCACCGTGCGTCCGGCGCTCGTGGTCGGAATTGGGCTGGCAATCTTTCAGCAGATCACCGGCATTAACACGGTTATTTACTACGCTCCGACGATCATCCTCACGGCGGGCATCCCATCCGCCGCGGGCGCGATTCTGGCGACCGCCGTCATTGGCCTGGTGAACGTGATCATGACCATCGTCGCCATGTGGCTCATTGATCGCGTGGGCCGGCGGCCGCTGTTGCTGGTTGGAATTGCCGGAATGACCGTCTGCCTCGGAATCCTTGGCGCGGCCTTTCGCATGCAGGCCGAAACCAGCACCGTCGCCTGGGTGGCGGTGATTACCTTGATGGCCTATGTCGCCTTTTTTGCGATTAGCCTCGGGCCTATCTTCTGGCTGCTCATCGCGGAAATCTATCCGCTGCAAATCCGAGGATTGGCCGAAGGCACGGCGGCGGGCAGTAACTGGATTTTCAACCTGGTGGTTTCAATTACGTTTCTAAGCCTGGTGCAGGCGGTTGGTCCCAGTTGGACGTTTTGGCTCTACGGCGTGCTGTCGATTGCCGCTTTCGTATTTTCCTACTATATGGTTCCGGAAACCAAAGGACGCACCCTGGAAGAGATTGAACAGGGTTGGCGCACGCGGCGTCGTCCGGCCGCATGAGAGGCCGAGGCTCCGATACCTTCCGCGAATCTGTCTAGCGCAAAGCCTCGCGCCGGCGCTCGTTGTGTTGCCCGCCTAACAGCCAGCCGAGCGCGATGGGGCCGGCGCCAAGCAGAGCCAGCACCAAGGCCATGGCCGCCAGGGCGAGAGGAAACTCATAACCAGGCTTGCCCGAGTGGCTAATGAGTCCGTTGTGCAGATGGACCTTGACGATGGCCACGAGCAGGTCTACCAGGATAAGCAGGCTGGCGATACGGGTGAGCAGGCCGATGAGCAGGAGGATTCCGCCGCCGAACTCGGCCCATGCCGAGGCGTAGGCGAGCCAGCCGGGCATGCCGAGCGAGTGCACGAACTGCACAAAATTTTGCATGCCATGGTGCACCTTCATCCAGCCGTGAGTGGCCATGATGCTGCCGAGCGCCAGTCGCAACACCAGCACGGCGAACGGACTCGCTGCTTCCCGCACTATTTTTCCCTTCCCGCCGAGGCTCTTGTGGCAGCCGCTCCCGGCGAGCTTGATTGATGCACCATTCTAATCCCACGGGCCGCGAGTTCGGTAAGCACCTGCTGCGCGGGAACGTCACGCTCCTGCAGGATCGCCCCGAGCTTTTCGATTTTCCCCGCGGCGAGCATCTGGACGACGATGCTGGCCGGCCACGCCGTAGTCCGCATCATGGAAGTCATGCCGGTCTCGGGGTCGAATTTGTCTACCAGCGTGTAGGAATCGATGCGCCTGCCGAGCACGGCTTCCACGCGCATGACGGTCACATCCGGAGCCGCGTCGGTGAACTTTTCAAGCATCAGATTAGCCATTAGTTCACGGGGAGCGATCTTCACCTTGCCGATTTGCCGCTGCTGTTTAGAGAACAGGCCGAAGTCGTACAGAGTCCGGATCATGGCCGCGTGTCCGGGATAGCGCAGTGTTTTTTCGAAGCACTCGCCGACGCGCCCGGCGAAGGTTTCCGGCAGAGTCGAAGTCCCGCCTGAGGTGTGAAAAGCTTCCAGCTCCGGGAAGCCGTAGAGCTTGAAGGTTTCCACTTCGGTCAAAGGTTCGATGGTGACAACCTTCTTGTGGCGCAGAATCTTGGCCGGCTCAGCGTACTCGTTGATGAGTCCATCGACCGAGAACACAAGCTGGTAGTGAAAGGGCGGCCGCGGATCTTGCGGCAGGCCGCCGACGTAAATTTTCAACGCATCGGCCCTGCCGCCCATTCCCCGCAGCAGGTCGCCGGCGAGGATCGAGGCCAGTCCGGGCGAAAGGCCGCAGTCGGGGGCGATGCGAACGCCCCGCTTGGCGGCCTTCTTGTCGAGGGCAAGCTCTTGGCGCACGACCGAGTTGTTACCGCCCAGGTCGGCAAAGTGGCACCTGGCATCGATGGCGGCTTCGGCGAGCGCATAATTGCAGAAGTAGGGGACACAGGAAAGCGCCGCCTGGTGCCGTTTCATCAGCTTGCCCACGGCGCGATGGTTCGCTGCGTCGACTTCGGCAAAGGCGACCTTCTTGCCGCCGACGAGCCGGTTGATCCTGGCAGCCGCATCTTTAGCGCGCCGCTTGTCGATGTCGGCGAGCGTGACGGCTTCCACCACGGCCGAGCGAGCCATGTCGTAAGCTGCCGCCGACCCCATCATTCCGGAACCAATCACGAGTAGCTGCATGGAGTTGCTCATCCCATCGCCAGCTCATCGGCGGATTCCAGTGGAGTTCCGCACGCGCGACATATCACGGCTGAGCAATCTCCGCACACCAGCGGGTCTTCCACTTTACGCGCACAGCTTGGGCAGTAGAGCAGCGAGTCTTGATCACCTTGCTTCGGGGTGCTTGCGTTCTCCACCATGGTTCTGCGACTGTAGCATAAGCCAGGAGGAGTTCATCAATCCAATGCAGGGCAAAGATGCGGACGAGAAGCTACGACAGGGGTTCAATAACTGGGTGCTAACCGGCCGCGCGGACGGCATGGAAAGCCGCCACCTCAGCATCGCGGAGCAGACCATACGCCGCATGGACTTGAAGCCCGGCGAACGTGTGCTGGATCTCGGATGCGGCACCGGCTGGGCAACCAGGGTTATCGCGCGTCTCGTGGCCGAGGGGCCGGTGGGTTTTGGACAGGTCATTGGCCTTGACATTTCCGACGAGATGATCGCGCGCGCCCGCGAGGCGTCGAGGGAATTCGAAAACATTCTTTTCGTCTGGAGTTCAGCGGAAAAGATTCCGTGGGAAGAGAACTACTTCAACAAAGTGCTCTCGATTGAGGCGTTCTACTACTATCCCGATCAGGAGCGGGTGCTTACCGAGATGTTCCGGGTCATGGCTCCCAAGGCACAGCTATATATCCTGATCAATCTCTACAAAGAGAACCCCCATTCGCTGCGCTGGGTAGACAAGCTGGGCATTCCGATTCATGTGCGCTCAGAGAACGAATATGCAGAGATGCTGAAACGTCACACGTTCGAGGAGATCGAAATCCATCACGTCCCGGATGAGTCGCCGACTCGAGTCGACTACCAGGGAGCCGGGTTCGGTAATGCCCAGGAATTGAGCGACTACAAGCGGATTGGCGCTCTGTTGTTGATCGCGCGCAAGCCGGACTTCCTGACGCCGCCTCGCGGAATCGAGATCTATTGAGTCATCGCCAAAACAGCGCGGCAGATCAGCGGCACAATAGAGTGAGTGCCGCTGATGCCAACGCCGATTCCCGTGCTTTCGTCTGCTCTGTTACGCAGCTTTGGCGGCGGTATCCACACGTTCAAACATGGAGTCGATTCTTTCAAGCAGCCGTTGCGGAATGTCGGGAACCATGTAATCCCGGCTTGGTAGCTGGACGATCGCGCCGACCATCAGCAGAACAGCTTGCTTCGGATCGGTGCGTCTGATCCATTCGCAGAATTCAAACGCCATATCCGGCTGCTCACCAGCATTCACGACAATCAAATCGTAAGTGCCGGGTTTGCACCGCTGTCTGGCTTGTTGCAGATCGAGGGCGGGAAACACCCTATATCCGTTTTTTTTCAGAGCCGAGATTCGCTCTTTGCGCAGCTCCGGGTCGCGGTCTACCAACAACACCTTCAAAAAACCTGCATTCATAGCTCACTGTCCTTTTGCGGTGTGCCAGGGGTGTGACAGCAAGAGAGAGGCTGTTGATTGAGAGCGGGTTGCCATTTAGGAGAGGGTTAAGAGTGTTTTTCGAATGTCGGGCGAACCAGGAGGGGTTCGGCAACTCCCAATTAGGGAGTTCCCGGCTGCTTTTTGCCAGGGTGGCGGCTTCGCGAAGCCCGTTGTGACGAACATCACAGCGGGCTGGTTTATCCATGGGCGAAACTAGACCGTATACGAGGATACAGAGGTTTTCATGGGTTGGATTGAGAACAAGTTCGAGAAGAATTTCGTCATCACGACCGTTGATTACGTTTTTAACTGGGCGCGCAAATCGGCCATCTGGCCCATGACCTTCGGCCTTGCCTGCTGTGCCATCGAAATGATTGCGGCTTCGGCAGCGCGCTACGATATCGCCCGGTTCGGTTCCGAGGTGTTTCGCCCCAGCCCGCGCCAGAGCGATCTGATGATCGTGGCAGGCACTGTCAGCCTCAAGATGGCCCCCGTCGTCCAGCGCATTTATGCCCAGATGCCGGACCCGAAGTGGGTCATCGCCATGGGCGCCTGCGCTTCAGTCGGCGGTCCGTTCAATACCTACGCGGTATTGCAGGGCGTGGACAAAATCGTCCCGGTTGACGTTTACACGATTGGCTGCCCGCCGCGTCCGGAGAACCTGTTTTACGCGCTGCTGAAGCTACAGGATAAGATCGACACCATGAGCATCGCCAAGAGGCCAACGCAGGTGCGGCTCGCCGAAGGCATGGTCGAGGACTTCAAGCGCAACGTCCAGATTTCGCAGACGCTCCAGCCAAAGTAAGCTGTCCGTCAGACCAGGCCCGCAACACCGTGGGCCTGAAGAAGGGTTTACGTTCGATGCCAGCACAGCTTCGGCTGTGCTATTTTTTTCGAATAGCCGCGCGCCGTTGCGGGAGATGCGGACACGCGAGGAAATCAGCTACAAAGCCGGACAAAGTTGTGGTACGGTCGAAGGTCCAGCGGAGAACTTATGAAACGCCGATTCCTGTTCACACTTGGGATCCTGATGCTGTGCGTTGCTGCACTCGAAGGACAGTCACGGAAAACAATCTGCGATGCGGCCGACAAAGAGAAAAACGAATCCAGCATGACGCGATTGTTCGGCATGACGACGGAGGAATTCGAGAAATCGGGGCTTTGTAACCTTTCCAACAGCGAATATGCCAGCCTGATCGCCTGGACGCTGAAGCGCGGCCCAAGCCGTGAGGGTGTTGACCCGCATCCAGCCAAGCGCATTTATGTCGAAATGGTGTTCGGTGAGGGGACGCCGAACGAAGTCAAGACCGCGTACCTGAGAGCGTTGAAGCCGTACAAGGATGTCGAGGTGGTCGACCGGCCTCAGGCAGACCTTCAGATCGCGGTGCAGGCGTACCAGATGAAAACCGCGGCGGGGCGCGTTGCCGCCGTGTTGGTCGCGGCCAGGACCTTCAGGGCATGGAAGGTGGCGGACTTCGACGGTTACAAGATGCTGACCGAAGAATTGGCTCCCGAGACGATAGGGCATGCTTCCCCGGAAGAGTTGGCGGCGCTGGTTGCCGATCAAGTGGCCATGATCGACAGCAAGGTGTTCGAGTCGCTGCGAACGCAGTATCCCTATGTGGAAGCCGCCAAACATCGCCCGTGAATGCGGTTGGTTTTCAGGCGCGCGAAAAAGCAGATCCTTCGCTTCCCCACCCCAGCAATACAAATCAATACATAGATTCTTCGTTCGCTACGCTCGCTCAGAATGACACTTCAAGAGGTTATTGCGCGAACTTCTGGGACGCGACACTATCGTCTGCGCCGATTGCCCGCTCTACCGAAAAGTGAGAACGATTTCATCGCCGGAGCCGGCCTTGAGAGCCTGGGACGCCGCCGCGCCATTGCTTACGATTTCCAGATAACCGCTGGAACCCACAATGGCAAATGTCTCGCCGGGCGCGCCCTCCGCGTACGTTTTGCGCAAGCGCGTGAGCTGCTGTCCTTTGATCTCGAGCTGGAACGCCGGGGTCTCCGGCTGCACGAACTGCGGAAAATGCGCAATCGAAAAGTTCGTAATCAGGTTGCCGAATTTGTCTGCCTTGAGCACGATTCCGTGCGCCCGGTGCTCGCTCTCCATCGTGGGATTCAGGCGTGCTAAGCGCGCGTAATCGGTGATCGGCTCGCCGAAATTTGAAGGATCGATTCCCTTGGTGAGCCAGGCGGCTATGGGCGAGAAAACATCGCGGCCATGAAACGTGCGGCTGACCGGTTGCAAAAAGTAGTGCGCGGCGGTGATATGGCGAACCGTAACGCGTTCCTCGCGCTCGTAGATGAACGAGAAGACGCCGTTGTCGGGCCCCACGAAGCAATGCCTGCCGGCTTGCACCAGGATGGGACGGCGCTCGCCGCCAACGCCGGGATCGACAACCACCAGATGCACCGTCTCCGGCGGAAAATACGGGTAGGCCTGTGCGATCGTAAAGGCGCCGTCGACCACGCTGTAGGAAGCGACGTCATGCGAGATGTCCAGCAGGTTGGCCTCGGGATTGATCGTCAGGATCACGCCCTTCATCGCGCCTACAAAATGATCGCGCACGCCAAAATCAGTCGTAATGGTGATGATGTTCCGCGCGGGCAATGTTTAGTTCTCCGTCACCTTGTTATCCACCACAGGCGAACCACACATACCACAACCACGGTGTATGCCGCCAAGAACGATGCGATGGAAATGTGAGCCAATGGAGGCACACAACGGTACAGGAGCATTATGCGCTTCAAAATCTTCTCCTGCCTCAACCATTGCTTCTGTTCTATCCTCTGTTCCCATGTCAGGTCAGCCTTTGGGTCAGCGGGTCTCTCAACTCTCATCTTGGTTGCCCACAGGTGCGTACCCACTTTGTCTAGGTCAGCCTTTTGGCTCGCCGAGTCTAGTTTGGCAATGCTGACAACGACGAAGTTATGGACAACTGCGCAGACGAGAGACACCCAGAGGGAGACGACAATCCCAACAAGCCAAGTGGCGTTCGCATGTAACGAGCCAGGTCGTAACTCGGATTTGGCAATCATTGCTATGCCAATGGACACAGCCACAGCAATGGAGGCAGCGTCCAGGGCGGAAAGCTTGTCGTAGAAACTGGTTCTGATATCAAGGTGTCGGCGGACTTCGTTCCGGTGCTCCGCAGAAGACTTTAGGTAGTCGTCGGAAGCAGCTTCGTACTCTTCCTGTAATTCGGCGAGGGTCTTGATGGTCTTGTCATTCATACATGCGGCTCCTTGACCAGGAATCTCGTTCCTAACCCGTCCGGACAGCCGTTGGTTTTTCCAACATGAAGCGAAAGCCGACACTAGCCGACGACGGCGCTCCCGTCAAGCGAGAAGCTGTGTCACCGGGGCCCCGTGGACGCTGCCTGAGCCCGGGTGGCAGCTCGGGTGCTAGAATTCTCTTCCACCCCAACATGCGCAACTACGGTGCATGCCGGGGACCCCGGCTTCCGCATGTTTACCTTCACGCTGTTGCGAATTCTGGCCGTGCTGCTCCTGGTTGCCGCCAATGCGTTCTTCGTGGCTGCCGAGTTTTCGCTGGTCAGCATCCGCGATACCCGGATCGAGCAGCTCATCGAGGCCAGGCGCATCGGCGCCCTCACCATCAGGAAACTCCACCGCAAACTCGACGAGGTGCTCAACGGCGTTCAGTTGGGCGTTACCATGGCGAGCCTCGCCCTTGGCTGGATCGGCGAGAACGCCCTCGCTCGCGTGCTGGAACAGCCGCTTGGACAGTTGCCTCACGCCGCCGTCTACGCGCATGGTATTTCGATCGCGGTGGCCTTCGGACTGATCACTTATTTCCACGTGATCCTCGGCGAGGTCGTGCCCAAGTCGGTTTCACTGCAACAGGCCGAGCGCGTGGCGTTGGCCGTTGCCAAGCCGCTGGACGTCTTCATGACGATCTTCAGCCCTCTGCTGAAGTTCATGGCGCGTTCCTCGCGCCTGGTGCTGCGCCTTTTCGGAACTCGTGAACTGCGCGCGGGCGGCGTCCATTCGGCGGAAGAGCTGAAGATGATCGTGACCGCGAGCCGCCGCTTTGGGTTGATCCCGCTCGAACAGGAGGAGATGATTCACCGCGCTCTCGATCTGGAGACCGTCACGGTGCGCGAGGTGATGGTGCCGCGAGTCGATATTTTTTCGCTTCCCGCCGATATGCCGTTGGAAGAGGCCATGAAGCGCGTGGTGGAAGAACAGCACTCGCGTGTGCCTGTCTACGACCCGCAGCGCGGGACCGAAGCCATCATCGGGGTACTCTATTCCAAGGATCTGATGCGCTGGATGCAGTCTCGCCTTGCGCACGAGAGCGACGAACGCGCCCGGCGGCAGACGGGATGGCGCGTGCGCCACATCATGCGCGATGTGCTGGTCGTTCCGGAGACGAAAATCCTGCCCGATCTGCTGGTGGAGTTCAAACGGCGAAAGCGGCACCTGGCCGTGGTGGTGGACGAGTTCGGCTCGACCGCTGGCGTCGTGACCGTGGAAGACGTGCTCGAGCAGTTGGTGGGCGAAATCGAGGACGAATACGACATCGCGGTCCGGGCCTTGGTTGCCGGCCCCAACGTGATGGTGCTGGAAGGCTCGACCAACATCCGCGACCTGGAATCGCAGTATCAACTGCGCTTGCCGCGAGACGAGGGCTTCGAGACCCTCGCCGGCTTCGTCATGACCACCTTGCAGCGCATACCCAGGGAGGGCGATTCTTTCGAGTTCGCGGGGCGCCGCTACTCGGTCGAGCGCATGGATGGCAATCGCGTGGAAGCCGTGCGCATTGAGCAGCTCGCCCCCGTGGAAGAGGAGCACGCCTGATGCTGCGCCAGTTCGCCACTCGTCTGCTCTACACGCTACCGGTTCTCTGGCTGGTGGTCAGCGTGGTTTTCCTGCTGATTCACATGGTGCCCGGCGATCCCATCCAGCAGATGCTTGGAGAAGGCGCGGCCAGCGCCGACATCGAAGCGGCCCGCCATGCTTACGGCCTCGACATTCCACTGGACAGGCAGTACGTCAATTACTGGAAGGGCGTGTTGCACGGCGATCTTGGCCGTTCGCTGCGCTTGAACCAGGAAGTTGTCCAGGTAATAGCGCGCGCTTATCCGGCGACCATGACTCTGACCTTTGCCGCGCTGCTGGTGGCCGTGGCGCTCTCGATTCCCGCCGGGGTTCGCTCGGCGCTGCGCCGCAACCGCTGGGACGACCGTCTGCTGAGCTTCGTTAGCCTGTTGGGGCTGTCGTTCCCCAACTTCGCTCTCGGACCGATCCTGATCTTGTTTTTCTCCATTCATCTCGGCCTGTTGCCGGTCTCCGGCGCCGGCACCTGGAAGTATCTGGTGCTGCCGTCGATTACGCTCGGCGGAGCGCTGGCGGCAATCCTGACGCGCATGGTGCGCACTTCCATGCTCGAGGAACTGGGGCAGGACTACGTTCGCACCGCGCGCGCCAAAGGCTTGCCCGAGCGGCAGGTCATCTACGGCCACGCACTGCGCAATGCCTTGATCCCCATCGTCACGGTTCTGGGGTTACAGTTCGGCGCGCTGCTGGCGGGCGCCATCGTCACCGAGACCATTTTTTCCTGGCCGGGGATTGGCCGCCTCACGATCCAGGCTATTAGCAATCGCGATTACTACCTGGTGCAGGGATGCATCCTGTGCATCGGCCTGACCTATGTGGCCGTCAACTTTCTCACCGACATGGCATATTCGGCGCTCGACCCGCGGATCAGACAATGACCACCAGACCGCTTGAGCAACCCGCGGCCCGACGCGCCTGGGCACCGATTCGGCGGAATCCGCTGGCGATGAGTGGCGTGGTGCTCATCGGTGTCTTCACTTTGTTTGCCGTCTTTGCGCCCTGGATCGCGCCGCGCGACCCAGCCTGGATCGATCTGCCTGCCCGGCTCGCCGGGCCCTCGCGTGCGCACTGGTTCGGGACCGATGAGCTGGGCCGCGACATGCTCTCGCGCATCATCTACGGATCGCGTATTTCGATGCTGGTGGGCTCCAGCGTTGTCGCCGGATCGCTTGCGTTCGGCACCCTCATCGGTGCGCTCGCCGGCTACTATGGCGGCAGGTTCGACCGCTTCGTCAACGTAGTGGTGATGAACGCGTTCCTGTCGTTCCCCGGCATCCTGCTGGCAATTGCCTTTGTCGCCTTTCTTGGCCCGGGGCTGTTCAACCTCATCCTTGCGCTCGTCATCGGCGGATGGGTCGGCTACGCCCGCCTGGTGCGGGCGCAGGTGCTGGCGGCCCGCGAGCGCGAGTACGTGGAGGCGGCGCGTACGCTCGGCGCCGGCGACCTGCACATCATCACCCGTCATATCCTGCCCAACATCGTGCAGCCGGTGATCGTGCAGGCCGCCATCGGCATGGCTGGCGCCGTGCTGGCCGAGGCCACCATGAGTTTTCTCGGTTTGGGAGTTCCTCCACCCGTGGCCAGTTGGGGCACCATGCTCAACGACGGCCGCTCTCACCTGTTTGACGCGCCGCACCTCGTCTTGTTTCCCGCCGGAGCCGTGA
The DNA here is from genome assembly GCA_050015355.1 of Candidatus Korobacteraceae bacterium. Lineage (GTDB taxonomy): Bacteria > Acidobacteriota > Terriglobia > Terriglobales > Acidobacteriaceae > CAWBRT01. Next base: position 57,676 of record JBEKBO010000010.1, read on the forward strand.
TGCTCGCCGTGCTGTCGTTCAACTTTATCGGCGATGCGCTGCGAGACTATCTCGACCCGCGATCAAGGATGGAGACGGGAATTTAAGAGGGCGTCAGCAATTGACACCACTATCACGTGGTGCTATTATGGCACCACTAAACAGTGGTGTTTTATGATCGAATTGCAATCATTGACGTCGATTGGCTTAAACGCTTACGAGTCTGCCGTATACATCGCATTGCTTGGCCGTCCAGCGTTGGGCTCGGCGGAAATTGTCAGTCGATCCGGCATTCCCCGGCAGCGGGTTTACGACGTGCTCGCTTCGCTTGAATCGAAGGGGCTGTGCATCGAGCGGGATACCACTCCTAAGACTTATTCCGCGATTGATCCAAGGATCGCTCTCGATCTGCTCGCTCAAGAGCGAGCGGCAGCCCTTGAGCGCCAGCGGCAGGAGACGCAGACGTTGGCCGCTCGGTTGGCGGCGGAGTTGGCCCCGGTGTTCGCCTCCGGCCAGGGCCAAAACGACCCGTTGGCCTATGTCGAAGTGCTCTCCGGCGCCACCCGCATTGCGCACAGGGCTTTGGCACTTGCCGAAGCCGCGAAGACGAGCGTCAACTCATGCATCAAGCTGCCCATGATCCTGTCGAAAGACCAGAACTGGACCTTCCTGAAAGCGCCGCTCGGGCGCGGCCTCAAGTATCGGGCGTTGTGCGATGTAGAAACAATGCAGGATGTCGAACTGCGGGGGTGGATGACGCAGTTCCGCGAGTGGGGGCTTGACATTCGGGTTGTGCCGGAACTGCCTTTGAAGATGCAGGCGTTTGATGACGAGGTCGTACTCGTCTCGATGCAGGATCCGGCCGGTGGCCAGCCGAGCTTTACCGCTGTTGCCATCCACAACCGGGGCTTGGTGGCCATGCTGAACCTTGCCTTCGAACATCTGTGGGCCGGTGCCAAGCCTCTGGGAACTGAAAGCGAGAGCGGAGAAGAGGAAATAAGAAATGAAGAGTTGTGCGATGCGCATTCCAGCCATGCAGACAAGCATTGAAATCCACCGCGGGTACGAGCCCGGACTGATTGGCCGCGTCGGCGAGCTTCACGGACGCTACTATGCGACGGCGTGGGGCTCAGGGGCTCCCTTTGAGCTCTTGATCACGCGCGAGTTCTGCGATTTTATCGAGCACTATGATCCGGAGAAGGACCTGGTGCTGTCGGCCCACATCGATGGCGTGCTGGTGGGTTCGATTTCGATCCTCGGCCAGAATCCCGGCCCTGATGGAGTGCAGCTTCGATTCTTCATCGTGGACCCGGTGTATCATGGACGCGGTGCAGGCAAGGCCCTGCTCTCTACCTCCCTCGAGTGGTGCCGCGAGCGCCGCTTTCACAGAATATTCCTCTGGACGGTCGATCAACTGCCGCAGTCCCGGGGCCTGTACGAGAAGGCCGGTTTCAGGGTCACCGAGCGGTGCCCAGACGACCGCTACACGGTCCATCGGGACAATCTCAAGATGGAACTAACCTTGGCGTAGCGGCTGAGGCGAATCGAGGCATCCAGTTGGTGCACGGAGACTAACTTCAGCGATAAGGAACCCATGTCATCAAAGCCTTCAGCAGTACGCGTGAATCCGAAAACGAAGCGTTGCTATGTTTGCGGTCCCGAGAATCCCGGCGGACTGCAAGTCCCGTTCTTTGCAGATGGGCCTCACGGCAGCCGTGCCCTGTACACCGCGCGTGCCGAGCATAACGGCTGGCCGGGAATGTTGCATGGCGGAGTTACTTTCGCATTGATGGACGAAGCTCTTGGTTGGGCGGTTCACTTCCAAGGACTGTGTGGAGTCACCGCTCGCGCTGACACGCGTTTTCGGCAACCCGTTCCCATTGGGGCGAAAGTGATCATTCGCGCATGGACACTCGAGCAGCGTCATCGCCTGATGACCGCCCGTGCGGAGATTCGAATGGACAACCAGGAGCAAACGTTGCTCGCGGAAATCGACGCAACCATGTACCTGCTTGACGCAGAAGACAGAGACGATGGTTGATGAAGGGCGAGCCGTGGACTGCTACCTGACGGGCGAGTGTGAAATGGTGGAGATCGAGTCCAGGCGGCTCGCCGGCGCGAACCCGCCACGGAAACAGCAAGTACCCCGTCCTAGCTTCGCTAGAACGGGGCCCCCGGCTAGGCCCATTCGCCAGAGCTGGTGGATTTCATCGCCGTTTGTATTCGTCCGGTGAACCCATCTTCCACGTCTGAGAACACCCTGTCATACTCCTTTTAAGTTAGGCAATGTGCGCAACATCTGGGGGTCTGACGGGCGCCGTTTCGCGTAGTTCTCCATTCCGGATATATCGATGACCACCACTGGTTCGTTTCCCACCACCCATGCATCATGGCCTGGGGGAATCAAGCTAAGTTCGCCGGGGCCGAACTCGCGCCCGGTGCCGTCATCCATAACGATGTGCAGTCGGCCCGAAATGTGCAGATTCATGTGCGGCGCCTCGCAGCTCCGCGTCTTGGCAATCGGCTTCACGTGGGTGGACCAACGCCAACCCGGCTGGAAAACGGCCCGCCCGAAGGTGGCTCCGCCGAGCGAAACCAGGTCAACCTTGCCCAACTCGAAGCTTCGCGTCTCTTCCGGCTTGGAAAAATCTCCGTATTCCATCGACGGTTCCGGCTTGTGCTTTATCTGAGTTACTGCCATGGATCAATACCTCCTGCGAGCCTAGATGCCTAACAGGTAGCACCCGGTAGCCGGCACTTTCCGGTGAGCCGCTACATGATTTCAGGCGGTCGCATAAATGTTATGTATTGGCACAGCAGAGCAGCAGGAAAGTTTCGAGCAGCGGAGGTGGAAGATGCTATTTCAGCTCCCTAATGTCGTACCCTAATGTCGTAATCATCTTTTTCAACGTAGGAGTCTCCAGGAATGTAAGGTATCGTCCTGCCCCAGTTCATGGTCTCTCCATCCAGCAGCTTCAGCCCAATGTGGCCATCAAAGGCAGAGTCCGGCTTCTTCACCCACCTGACCCGGTAGTTAGCTTTATTGCCACGGTGCTGGACACTGATAACTTTGCCGCGCTCCAAAGAATGCTTAATCCCTTGCAGGCGAACTCCCGTTACGGTTATATCAACGGTGTGCGCATCTTGTTCGAACGCGTTGCCCTCAACGTCAATGCCGCTGATCCGCACCGGCAGACGGAGGAACAATCGAAGCTCGCGACGCGCACCCATAGCTATACCCCTGAAGTTTTCACTAAATCGCCCCTGTAATCAACATGAATCTTCGTTGAAAAGAAACGAGAACGACAACAACCTAGCCTATAAGTGCTAATAGACCCCGGCCTCGCTGGAACCTGCCACGTGTGACCTGCACCCGACGGCCTATTCCTTTACAATCGAATCTTTATGTTTGCCAAGATTCAACGCATTCATTTCGTAGGCATCGGAGGCATCGGCATGAGCGGCATTGCCGAAGTGCTGCTCACCCTTGGTTACCGCGTCAGCGGCTCCGACCTGAGACATTCGCCGGTTACGGCGCGGCTGGTGTCGCTGGGAGCGCAAGTCTTCGAGGGTCATCGGGCGGAGAACGTCCAGGGCTCCGAGGCCGTCGTAACCAGTTCGGCCATCTCCAGAGACAATCCCGAGGTTGCCGAGGCGCATCGCCTCAAACTTCCGGTCATCCAGCGCGCCGAGATGCTGTCGGAACTCATGCGCCTGAAATACGGCATCGCCGTGGCCGGCATGCACGGCAAGACGACCACCACCAGCATGGTGGCCGCGGTGCTTGCCGCCGGAGGGCTCGATCCCACGGTCGTGGTGGGCGGGCGCGTGGATGCCATGGGCTCCAACGCCCGGCTTGGCACCTCGCACTATCTGGTTGCCGAAGCCGACGAGAGTGACCGCTCCTTCCTCAAGCTCTCGCCCATTCTGTCGGTGATTACCAACATCGATCGCGAGCACATGGACTGCTATCGCGACATGGAGGACATCGAGCGCACCTTCATCGAGTTCATGGACCGCGTGCCCTTCTACGGCACGGTGGTGGCTTGCCACGACAACGAACCGCTGCGCGCTTTGTTGCCGAGGGTGACGCGCAGAGTGGTGACCTACGGACGCCACGCCGACGCCAATTTCCATATCTCCGGCCACTCGACCGTCAGAACGCAGGATCGCGTGCGGCAGCGTTTTGTGGTCGTTTTCAACGGACGGGAGCTGGGCGAGTTCGAGGTTTGCGCGGTGGGCGAACACAATGTGCTGAACGCAACCGCGGCCATCGCCGTCGGCGTCGGGCTGGATATTCCGGTGGAGAAGATCCGGGAGGGTATCGGGAGCTTTGGTGGCGTGGATCGTCGTTTCCAGGTCAAGGGGCGCGGCGACAATATCCTCGTCGTGGACGATTACGGACATCACCCGACCGAGATTCGCGCCACGTTGGCGTCGGCCCGGCATTGGCTGCAACCCGGCGGACGCGTGCACGTCATCTTCCAGCCGCATCGTTATACCAGAACCTACCTTCTCATGGACGAATTCGCCGCGGCCTTTCCCCATGCCGATCGCCTGCTGGTGCTGGATATCTATGCCGCCAGCGAACAGCCGATCGCGGGCGTCAGCGGGCTAACGCTGGCCTCCCGGATTCGCTGCGCCGGTGAGCGGCCGGCCGAGTTTGCCGCATCGTTCCCTGCGGCGGTCGATGCCGTGGTGCAAGAGGCGCAACCCGGAGATCTGATCCTGACCCTCGGAGCGGGAAACGTTTCGCAACTGGGGCCGCAGATCGTCGAGCGGCTGAAAGCCCGGGAGAAGGCCGTTGCGCTGTCGGGGTAGTGCTGAGCGAATCTCCGCATGGTCCGTTCCGGCCCGTACCTCGAACGATTCCCCTCGGCGATTTCCCCTATCCTTTTCTGCGAAAAAAGCAGTTATAGTGAGCTGACACTCCGTTTACCGAGCGGGGTGGCCACGCCGTATTTCCATGGTTCGCAGTCAAGGTTCATTCACGCCCGAGGATGAAGACTCCTTTCGCGGAGTTCCGCCCCAACACGCGCAACTACGGCGCGAGTTGGGGGCCCCGATTGGTGTCCGCCGCGAGGACTCGCAGGGCTACGTTTCCGGCGAGGTTGAATCCTCGGCGCTAGAGGACAGGATTGTCGACCTTGACACGGTGGAGCAATCGCCGTTCCTGCGCGGGCAGAAGCGCGTTCCGGTGCGGCGCGGTCCCTTCCAGAGAGGCACGGCGAATCGCCTGCGCGCGATTCTGCTGATTCTGGCCATTGTCATCGTCGCCGGCGCGGGGGCCGCGGTTGTCTACCGTTACGGCAAAAACTCGTGGCGCTTCCGGGTGGATTCGAGCGATGCCATCGAGATTGTCGGGGCCAAGAATGCAACCCGCGCGCAAGTGCTGCAAGTGATGGGCGCCGACATTGGGCGCAACGTTTTTTTTATCCCGCTCGACGAGCGCCAGCGCCAATTGGAAAAGATTCCCTGGGTCGAGTCGGCCAGCGTGATGCGGCTGTTGCCGAACCGTCTGCGCATAGCGCTGCGGGAGCGCACGCCGATCGCTTTTGCCAAAGTCGGCGACCGCATTGAACTGATCGACGTGAACGGCGTAACCATGGAGATGCCTCTGGGCGCCAACTATTCGTTCCCGGTCATCGTCGGCAACGCCGAATCCGATCCCCCTTCAACCCGCACGGCGCGGATGAAGGTTTACCTCGAACTTGTCCGCCAGTTGGATTCGAGCGGCGCGAATTACTCGCGTGAGTTGGATGAAGTGGATTTGTCGGACCCTGAAGACGTCAGGATTACCGTCGCCGATCAGCAAGGCACGCTGCTGATTCACCTTGGTTCCAGCAGCTACCTGGAGCGCTTCAGTCTTTACAAGGCGCACATTCAGGAGTGGCGCCAGCAGTTCCAGCGGCTGCACTCGGTGGATCTGCGGTTTGACCGCCAGGTTATCCTCAATCCGGGATCGGCGGCGGCGGCGCCGGTCATTGAACAGGCTCCGCGGCCGGGGCCGAAGCCGATTGCCGCCGGCTCGGCGAGCGCAGATGGCCGACACGGCAAAGGTAAGCACTAGCTTTATGGGCAAGCAGAACGAGAACATTCTAAGCGTCGTTGACATCGGCACCGCCAAGACGGTGGCGCTGGTCGCCGAAATCACCGACGCCGGGCTGCGCTATCGCGGACACGGAATTGCCGCTTCGCGCGGCTCGCGCAAGGGAATCATCGTCGATCTCGATAAAGCCACCGCCAGCGTGCAGAAGGCGATGGACGAGGCTGAGTTGACGGCCGAGGTGCCGCTCGAGCGCGCGGTCGTAGGGGTCGCGGGACCGCATATCCGCGCCGCCAACAGCCAGGGCGGCATTGTGCTCGGCGTGCAGGCGCGCGAGGTTACCAGGGAAGATATTCGTCAGGCGGTCGACAAGGCGCGGAGCATTCCTCTGCCGGAGGATCGCCAAATCGTGCACCTGTTGCCCCAGGACTTCATCCTCGATCAGCAGGAGGGGTTGCGCGATCCGGCGGGAATGCTGGGCCGCCAACTCGAGGTCCGCGTACACATGATCAGCGCCGCCACCAGCGCCGTTCAAAACATCATCACCGTGATGAACCGCGCCGGCATTCACGTGGACGACACGGTCTACGAAGTGCTGGCGTGCTCCGACGCCGTGTTGCGCACAGACGAACGGGAACTGGGCATCTGCATCTGCGACATCGGAGCCGGATCGTCCGATGTCATCGTCTTTCACGAGGGCGTTGTTGTTCACACCGCCGTGATTCCAATTGGCGGCGATCACTTCACCAACGACGTAGCCGTGGGGTTGCGCACGCCCCTGGCGGATGCGGAAAAAATCAAACGCCAGTTCGGCTGCGCCATTGTGACTTCCATTCCGGAAAGCACGGAGATCGAAGTTCCGTCGGTCGGCGATCGCCCCTCGCGGCTGGTGCCACAGCGCTTTCTCGGAGAGGTGCTGGAGCCGCGCGCCCGTGAACTGGTCTACATGCTGCGCGATAACCTGTGCCAGGCGGGAGTAATTGAAATGCTGGGCTCGGGCGTGGTGCTCACCGGCGGTGGCGCGCGTCTGCCGGGGCTGATCGAGACCGCGGAGGACATTCTGCGCTGTCCGGCCCGCATCGGATTGCCAATCCCGATGGCCAAGCTGCCGGCATTGCTGGGCGAGCCGGAGTTCGCAACCGTCATTGGCATGGTTTTCTACGCGCATCGTACCCAGGTGCTCAAAGTGCGCGAGGAGCAAGGGCTGGGCAGACGCTTGCGGTCGTTATTTGCGCGCGCGAATTTCGGGTTCTAGCGCGGCGGCGGAAAAACAGGTTTCAGGTGAGGTGGGTCCACAGACTCATGTTCAAGTATCGTGGCGTGCCACATCACAGAGCGCCTCGCTGGTTCTGCCCCAACACGCGCAAATACGGCGTGTACCGGGGACCCCGGCTTCCCACCCCAACAAGCCAACAGCGGGCTTATTGGGGACCCCGGCTTCGGCGCGTTTTTTTGCGGCTTGCCGGCCCGGATTCGCGGCAGGTATATCGCGGGAAAAAGACGGGCGTTCAACGCCCGGCGGTGATATTAAGGTTACGTCAACTCCGGAATTGCTCTAACGAAATCAGCGGTGTACTGCCATTTGCCAGTCCCCAAGCCGAGGAAAAAAAGGAAGTACCGATGGAGACAGTCGAGAATAAGGATATTCGAATTCAGTTCAACGAAGATCCACGCAACAACGCAAAGATCAAGGTGATCGGCGTCGGTGGCGGCGGCGGCAATGCCGTCAACCGCATGATTGACGCGGCCTTGGAGGGCGTGGAGTTCTTGGTTGCAAACACCGACATGCAAGCGCTTCAGCTTTCGCACGCTCCCATTAAGATTCAGCTCGGGGTCAAGCTGACCAATGGGCTCGGAGCCGGCTCCAATCCCGAGATTGGCCGCAAGGCGGCCCTGGAAGATGCCGACAAAATCATCGAAGCGCTGGAAGGCGCCGACATGGTCTTCGTCACCACCGGACTGGGCGGCGGCACCGGAACCGGAGCGGCCCCGATCATCGCATCTCTTGCCAGCGAAATGGGCGCGCTGACGGTCGCGGTGGTGACCAAGCCCTTCGCCTTTGAAGGCAAGCGCCGCATGCAGCAGGCCGAGCGCGGCCTTGCGGAGCTGATCGATTCGGTGGATACCGTGATCGTCATTCCCAACGAGAAGCTGCTGGCGGTGGCGCAGGATGCCGGCTTCTTCGAATCGTTTCGCATTGCCGACGACATTTTGCGCCAGGGCGTTCAGGGCATTTCCGACATCATCACCATTCCCGGCATCATCAACCGCGATTTCGCCGACGTGAAGGCCATCATGGCCGGCATGGGCTACGCCGTCATGGGCACGGCGACCGCCAAAGGCGACCGCCGCACCATGGAGGCGGCACAGCGCGCTATCGCGTCACCTCTGCTCGAGGCGGGGGCTATCGACGGCGCACGCGGCATCCTGATCAATATCACCGGATCGAGTTCGCTCAAACTCGCCGAAGTCAACGAGGCTTCCACCATTATTCAGAGCGCGGCTCACGAGGACGCGAACATTATTTTCGGCGCCGTGCTCGACGAGAAGATGAAGGACGAGGTTAAAATCACGGTGATCGCCACCGGCTTCAAGGCGGACCAAATCCGCAGGCGCGAACGCGCTTCGGCGGCCGTGGCCATGCCGCAACCGCATTTTGAGCAAGCTCCGCCGCCCATCCACTATGAGCCTGCCGCCCAACCCGCGCCGCCGTCCGAGCCGGAACCACCAGCGCAAATCGAAACCGAACCCCCGGTGGAGCCGCCGGCAGAGCTTGCGCCGGAAGAACCGGTGACGCGCGCCTGGCAATCGCCAACTCCCGTGCGGGACAACGCTTCCATCGAATCGGTGACGCGCAGTCTGAAAGGCGAATTCGAGCAGGACGACCTCGATGTTCCGGCGTTCCTGCGCAAGCGAAACGAGGGCCGCTGAATCCGACCCCACGAAGCCTGATTGCCGCCCAGGGCGCACGCCGCTTTAGTTATTCTTGATTGATTGATAAAGATAGTAAGCGGCGCCAACTTACCTCGCAAGATCGCATTCGTCCATCCCTCGCAGGTTAAAAGGGCGGCCATTGCCACTGGCTTCCGCAGGGACATGGCTCGTTGCAAGTTCAAACTTGGCCGCGTGGGCGCCGTATTTTCCGTTTTTTGGGCAAGTAAAAGTTTCCGGTAACTGATCCTTTCGTTTCGCCCCGACTCAACTTTGTAAACGGCCTCATTCCTATTCCGTGCTACCAATGCAGAGTGGATGCTTGACCGGTTTCCCGGGCGTCGGCGCGAGCGCAGCGGGGTTTCATATAAGGTGAGTAGCCGATTTACCGCGCCAACGTCCTGGTCTAATTTGTGAGTGGACGAGGTACTCTGGTTTTTTGTATGTCTTGCGTACGGGAGGCCTCGTGCCGGAGCAGTCATCTTCAGGCGGAGCCGCAGTTGCGCCGTTGGCAGTCGAGCAGTGCAGTTCTCATTCTTTGGGCGGGTTTTAATTCATGACTGGGTTTCGCCGTGCTGTGAAGGCCGTGATGTTCTTTCTGTTGGCGCTTCTTTTCTGCGCCAGTTCCTTTGCCGCGACTGTTTCTTCCCGCAAATATTCACGCACGCAAAAACAGAAGATCGCCGAAAACGCCAGCGCGCAAAAGCGCATCAGTCATACGCGCAACAGCCACAGCGTGGCGCGGACCACGACGGCGCAACGCACCGCGGCAACCAAACGCCCGGTGGCGCGCGTTTCGCAGCGGCGTTACGTTGAGCGCTTCCACACCAGTTCTTTCGCCGAAGGCCAGGGAATGGGCGACGCAATCGGCGGAGAAGATCCGATTGTGCGTACCGCCGCCATCAATGCTTTGGGAAACATGAACGGCACGGTAGTCGCCATCGATCCGGAAAGCGGCCGTATCCTGGCGATGGTCAACCAGAAGCTGGCGCTCTCGCAAGGCGCGCAGCCGTGTTCGACCATCAAGGTTGCGGTTGCGCTGGCCGCACTCAACGAGAACGTCGTCAAGAAAGAAACTCCCGTGCCGCTTGGCGGCGGCTGGGAAATCAACCTGACCAACGCGCTGGCGCACTCCAACAACGCTTACTTCGAGGCCGTGGGCCGGCGTCTGGGGTTTGAAAAGGTAAGCCATTACGCGCACCAGTTTGGACTTGGCGAACTGGCGGGATGGAACATTCCGGGTGAACATCTGGGGACCTTCCCCAGCGAAGAGCTTTCGGCGAAGCTGGGCGGCGTGGGAAAAATGTGTTCCTTCGGCGAGAGCATCTCCATGACCCCGCTTCAGCTTGGCGCTCTGATTTCGTCCATCGCCAACGGTGGAACGCTCTACTACTTGCAGCACCCGGTCACGCCCGAGGATATCGCCAACTTCCAGCCAAGAGTAAAACGCTACCTGAACATCGCCTCACTGATTCCCGAGGTGAGCCCGGGGATGGCCGGCGCCGTGCAGTACGGTACAGCCAAGAGCGTGCACGAAAACTTTACCGAAGCGCAGGTCCTGGGCAAGACCGGAACCTGTTCCAAGGATGGCACACGCTTCGGCTGGTTCGCCTCCTATGCGAATACGCAATACGGACGCATCGTCGTGGTGTTTTTCCTCGAAGGGGGGCGCTCAACCTTTGGCCCCAAGGCCGCCGAACTTGCCGGCAAGTTCTACCGCAATCTTTATGACCACAACTACTTCGCCGACGTCGTGCCGCTGCGCGACACCGGCTATGCAGCCGGCCCCGTGCGGTAGAACAGTTCCGCCGATGCGGTTCACTAGCTGCTGAATCCCCTACTTGTCCGACCGCCTGCGATTCCGCGCGGCCGCATTCGAAACCTGCGATTGCGGCCGTGCCGCGATCGGTATCTCGAGCATGGCCGGCAATATTTCGCGGGTCGCTTTGTGGATGCGTTCGATGGCTTCATCTTCCAGTTGTGTCCGCCGCTCGGGATACAGGTACGTCCGTTGCACCAGGATCTGAAGCGCATTGCAGACCTCGTGACTCATCCGTTCGCCAGCCCGCACCTGCACTTCATGGCGTCTCATTTCGCGGGCATACAGCCAAGTGACCAGGGCAGCCATGAAACCGGTAATCGAGGCGATGACGATGCCATGAAACCACCACGGCCAACCACCGCCGTGTGCTTCGATTAGCGACAGGCCAACCCCGAGGCTGGTGACTACCACCACCACTCCGGTGAACACGGCGAAGGCAACGGGATGTTGCAGGAAAAAAATCCGCGCGACTTTCAGCATCCATGCTTTTCCTGACGGTTGCGGCATTCGCTCGGACCGCGAACGGCTAAAAGCCCCGGCATTTCGTGGTTCACCAGGCGTAGGCCTTCTCCCATTACGGCCAACCGGCTACGAACATTCAGTCGGCCAGCGGAACGACGCAAACCAACTGCATTTCCCGGGTGAAGATGTACTCACGAAAGAAAAGCCAAGACACCCCACGCGAAGAAACATTATCCCGCTAATTGGGGGTATTTACTTGACGCCACCGAACGCAAGATGTAGTGTCCGGGGCTGTGAGCGAGGATTACCCGAGGACATTGCTCGAGGTGGAACGGCGCTTCAGCCGCGAGCAGGCCTGCGCCG